>CAMOCO010000008.1 GCA_946610715.1 uncultured Clostridia bacterium
TATTTTAATTCCAATTCTTTCATCTTGTTCTCCTCTTACTTTATATTTTTATTTACGATTCTAGTCTCATATTTTCCTGTTTCAATATCAATAAAACGTGTAAAAAGTGAAACCTTATTATCTTCGTTGATTGATTTCCATACAATGTCCGTGAATTCATCAAGATCATCTGTAGGAACAGTTACAGGAGTAGGTTCTCCTTCGTAGCTTGGAAGCGGATTTCCGTCGCCCATATATGTATGTATAAAATGGCCTTCTCCTGCCAGAGGATTGTCATATCCGAATGTAAATCTGAGACACTGATCCGGATCGCCGTTATTTGACTTCAAAATTGATATCTCATATGTATATCCGTCCTCTACATGAAGAACTCCTGATATTCTTGGTGTATAGTTCGGTGCATCAGGCTCAAATTCACGGTTTCGGAGGGACTCCTCAAATGTATCGCCCTGATCCATATTTTCGAAAATAGTATCTGTCTGATCGCCGTTTGTAACGATGGTATCTGTACCGCGAACTCTAACCGGTGCATAAATGATAAGGCTCGGATCTTCAACTTTTGCAGGGTCAAATGCCTCTGTTCTGATTCCCTCACCTTCAGTTACAAATACTCTGTTACGGCTGTTCTCAGATCTTCCCATGATGAAATAAGCAATAGCTGCCTTCTTTCCGTCAGGTGTTTTTCCGATAACGATTCCACGTCCCGGATAAGTTGTTGCAGAAAGCTCTTCCGCAAGTTCAAGTCTGTTCATATCATACCTCCGTATGTAAATAAAAATATTAAAAGCCGCCCGGGCTTTCCAACCCAGACGGCCGATTGATCATCTAAGTTGCGCTTCTTGTGGTGCACTCCACTTTAATCCGTCAGTTACACAACTAAATAGAGTTTACATTTTGAATCATTTAAAGTCAAGCCTGAAAGAATGACAAAAATTATAAATTTTTTAAATCGCTTTGTCTGATATTGACAATCCAATGTCAAAGAATCAAAATATAGGGAGCACCAAAATAATATCTGCTTTAAAGGACTTATACCAATGCTCAAGACAATCTGGGAAAGCATAACTTCATTAGAATTCTGGTCATGGCTTCTTAGCGAATTTAAAGGACTGGGGCCTCTGGCTCCCATTATCCTTACTGCTCTGGAATCCATTATCCCGCCGCTCCCGCTGGTGGCTATTGTCTTTGTAAATATAGCGGCTCACGGAGTTATTCTCGGCTTTCTATACAGCTGGATCGGAACCTGCCTCGGATGTACAGTTGTATTTCTCGTCTTCAGACATTTATTCAGAGATAAGTTCCTGAGATTTTCCGACAGACATCCAAAAGTTCTGAAAGCAAGGAAGTGGGTTGAGCAGACCAACACCGCAACTCTTTTTATGGTTGCCCTCTTTCCTTTCACTCCCTCATCCTTTATCAATTTTGCGTTCGGCGTTTCTGAGTTTTCACGAAGAAAATATCTTCTTACTTTATACTGCGCCAAGCTTATTATGATCGGGCTCCTTGCCGCAGTCGGAAAGAGTGCCATTAAAGCTGTAAATGATCCACGGTTTATTCTGATTTCTCTGGGAATACTTGTTGTAACATATGTACTCTCTAAGAAGATAACCAATCTGAAGATTGACAAAAAATCAAATAGTTCTGCGAATGACGAGGAAAGCCGCAATACATAACCTATTTTTCAAATCTTCATCACTTTAATCGTTCCAGGAGCACACAGCTTTCAACATGCCCCGAATGAGAAAACATATCGCAAACACTATACCTGACCAGTCTGTATTCTCCCGATTCCGAAAGAATCTTAATATCTCTGGCAAGAGTGGCAGGATCGCAGGATACATAAACTATTCTCTCAGGTTTCATCAAAATAAGTGTTTCAAGCAGTTTTTCGTCACAGCCTTTTCTGGGTGGATCAACCACTACCACATCAGCATGGCTGCCATCTTTTCCGGATGAATATATTTCCGGAACCACGTCTTCAGCCTTTCCTACATAAAACTCTGTATTATTTATTCCGTTCAGCCGGGCATTTTCTTTTGCATCCCGGATAGCCTGCGGAACTATCTCCACTCCATATACCTTCCGCGCCTGTTTTGATAAAAACAGACTTATGGTACCTATGCCGCAGTACATATCCCATACTGTTTCCCGTCCTGTAAGTCCGGCATACATAAGAGCCTTCCCATATAGCCTGCCGGTCTGATAAGGATTGATCTGAAAAAAGCTTTCAACCGATATTTTGAACTTGATGTCTCCGATATAATCATAGATATAATCTCTGCCGTAAACTGCTTTTGACTCATATCCTATAATCCTGTTGGTCTTTTCTCTGTTAAAATTCAGCATAACAGATTTAAGGACGGACTCTTTTCCGACGTTTTCGGAATTATACTGTTCTACAGCTTCTTCTACTGATTTTATAAATTCTTCCTTGGCCGGAATATCCTCTCCGTTTATTACAAGAGCTACCATTAGCTCTCCCGTGGAGAATCCGGTTCTTGTTATAAGATGCCTGAGCAGTCCTGTACCGCTTTCTTCATCATATACACTTACTCTTTTGCCATCTATATATTTTTTTACCGCCTCAATAATATACTTATTCACTCCATGGCCGGTCATACAATCCTCAACCGGAATGATAGAGTGCGTTCTTTGTGCATAGAATCCCAGCACTGCCTTACCTTCCTTATCAATTCCGATGGGAAACTGCATCTTGTTGCGAAATCTGAAAGGATTCTCATCCATACCAAGCATCTCTTCAAACAGATTTTGAGGATCATCTATCCCTCCGATTCTTTTCAGACAATTCTCTACCTTTTTCACTTTATACTCAAGCTGTGCCTTATAGTCCATATGCTGAAGCGTACATCCGCCACACTGCCTTGCTATGGGGCAGGGCGCCTCTGTCCTATACGGTGACGGCGTGATGAGCCGCATAAGCCTTCCGTAAGCATAATTCTTTTTAGCCTTTATAATCTTAATTTCAGCCACATCTCCGGTTACTGTATCCTTCACAAATACGGCCATTCCTTCGACATGACCTATTCCGGAACCATCCTCGGAAATGTCATCTATTTTTACTTCATATATATCATTCTTATTCATTTCGGGCCCTCACCTTAATGCCAAAAAACCGACCGGTCTCCCAGTCGGTCTTTGGTCCACATTCTAAAATTGTCAGGTCACATCCTAAGCGCCTATCGCTTCAAATTGTTCATGAATATAATCCTTAACCTGATCCTTTTCCATTCCCAGGCTTATTGCCAGTTCTCCATACAGACTGTCTTCCGCGATATGAAAATACTTCGAATCAGATGATGTAACCTTCTTGCCCTCTGCAATTCGGGCAGCCATTCTTTCATAAATGGTCTTGATGATACCTACGAGTATTTCGGGATCACATGACAAAACCGCTTCCTTATACTCCAGTTCCCTGCGTTTTTCTTCCTTAATCGTAATTCCATCGATGTCTTTAATACTTTCAACGAAGTTCTCAGCTTCATCCTTTGTCATCACAGGTCTTATTACAACTCTGTCGTTGTCAACAGGTGTGAACAACGAACTGTCTCTGATATAACATGGTGTCATAGTATAATAAATCTTGTCCTTTGATACTCCCGGAAGATCCATAGGTCCTACCTTAGTAATACGGCATACGCCGTTACTACCATACACTACGTAATCTCCTACCGAAAACATTTTTTCACACTCCTTATACGATTTCCCCTGTTCTAACCTGCTAATTCCAATCATAACATTTAATCGCACTCAAAGTAAGACCAAAAATAATTTTCGTAAAAACTGTATTAAATATACTTAAATTTTTTGTACATTTTCCCAACTTTACTTGTCAATACTCTAAACCTTCCGGATTATTAATCCAGCTTTATAATTCCCAGAGAAATCAGAAGAAGGAATATAAGCATTATCGGCGCAACAAACCTTATCATCACCTTATAGAGAAGCTTTCTTCCCATTTTGTATCCGCCTTTTTCTGCCTCATCTATAATAGTCTTGGGCTTAACAACCCATCCTACAAGAATACATGTAAATATTGCGACAATCGGCATTGTTATATTATTGCTGAGATAATCCATAATGTCCAGTATCTGGGCATCTGAACCATTCGGAAGCTTAATATTGAAAAACAGCGCATTTTTATTATATCCAAGACATACAATTACTGCCAATATAAGAGCAATGACCGACTCCACAATAGTGGCAGCTTTTCTGGGCAATTTAAACTTATCAATAAGGCTTGATACGATTGCTTCAAGAATCGACATACTACTTGTAAGTGCCGCAAAGAGAACCATTGCGAAGAATAAAGCTCCCACAACATTTCCCACCGGACCCATAGCAGCAAATATCTTCGGAAGCGAAACAAACATAAGAGAAGGACCACCGCTCATTCCGTCCGGACCCATAAATACTATAACTGCAGGAATGATCATTACTCCCGAAAGAACAGCTACCATTGTATCGAAAAACTCGATCTGGTTTACGGATTTAACAAGATTTGCTTCATCTTTTACATAAGAGCCATAAGCAATCATGATACCCATAGCAACACTCAGACTGTAAAACAGCTGTCCCATGGCATCTATTACTGTAGTGAAAAATGATTTAACAGTAATGCTTTCAAAATCGGGAATAAGAAATACCTTAAGCCCCTGAAGTCCCGTACGTGTAACACCATCCGGTGCCTGTCCCTTAATAGTCAGGGAAAATATTGCAATTCCTATAACAAGTAAAAACAGTATCGGCATGAGAATCATCGAAAACTTTTCGATACCGCCGTTAACTCCCAAAATAATGATAAGTGAAGTTGCAATCATAAAAATTGCCATATATGCAACCGACTCATATTGTCCGAAAATTCCGGATGCACCTGAGTAGTTATCAACTAAAGTTCCTCCTGATATGAAGCCGTTGAAGAAACCGTCAGTAGCTGCTTCTGCACCATGCCCTGTAAGAAATGCAACAAAATATTTTACTACCCATCCACCGATAACAGCATAGTACGGAAGAATAATGAATGGGACTAAACATGCGAGAACTCCGAGAAAATTCCATTTTTTATTAAGTACTCCATAAGCCGTAAGGGGGCTTTGTTTAGTCTTACGTCCGATTGAAATCTCCGTTGTAAGAAGAGTATATCCAAATGTAACTGCAAGAATAAGATATATCAGAAGAAACAGTCCTCCGCCATCCTTTGCTGCCAAATACGGGAACCTCCATATATTTCCCAATCCAACCGCACTTCCTGCTGCTGCAAGAACGAAACCAATCGATCCCGCAAACGAATTCCTCTTCTTTTCTTCCATGATTAATCACTCTCCTAAAATTTTTTTTACTACTCCTTAACTTTTCCTATAATAACACAGGTAACAAATACTGCCATATCTACCAGAACAACTGTGGCACCTACGGGAGTTGATGCAAGAATGGATATTATCATTCCCGTAAACGCGGATATTACCGAAGATATAGCAGAAAACAGCAGAACAGATTTGAAGCTGTTCATAACTCTCATAGCAGCAAGTGTCGGCAGTATTACCAGTGCAGATATAAGCAATGACCCAACAAGACTCATTCCGAGAACTATGATAAATGCAATTACAACAGCAATAATCATATTGTACAGGTCTGCACTCATTCCCGACGCCCTGACAAAATTTTCGTCAAATGTTACGGCGAATATTCTGTTATACATCAATATAAAAATTATAATGACCATGATGGACATAATAAAGCTTAAGATTACTTCATTTTTTGAAAGTGTCAGGATCGATGTGGCACCGAACAAGGTACTGCACACATCCCCCGAAACATTTGCCGAAGTAGAGAAAACATTCATTATCAGATATCCTATGGCCAGCGAGCTTACAGAAAGCATTGCGATAGCAGCGTCACCCTTTAGTGTAGCCTTTTTGCCTGACTTAAGCAATATAACAGCCGTAACTATTGTTACAGGAAGTACGAGAATGGTATTGCTTGCCAGTTTAAGAACCGTGGCAACAGCCATTGCTCCGAAAGCGACATGTGACAGCCCGTCTCCAATAAATGAATATCTTTTTAGAACAAGTGTCACTCCCAAAAGCGACGAACAAAGCGCTATCAGCACACCAACTATAAGTGCATAACGGACAAAATCAAATCCAAGATAATATATAATCCGATCAATCATAGGCATGCCCTCCCTCAAAGAGCGTTCCGGCATCACTGTTTATATACTCTTCGACCTTTCCGAAGAAATGCCTTGTCTTTCCCACATGAAGGATATGGCTGGCATGCGTAACGGCACTTCTGATATCATGGGATATCATTATAATGGTAACGCCTTCCTTATTCAACTTATCAATAATCTCATACATCTGCTTGGTAACCAGAGGATCCAGACCGCTTACCGGTTCATCAAGAAGAAGCATTTTCTCAGTGGAGCACAGCGCACGGGCAAGCATTACACGCTGCTGCTGTCCTCCGGACAGATCCTTGTAGCATTTACCCACCAGATCACTAATGCCCATTCTCTTCATATTTGCCAGAGCTCTCTCCCTGTCCTCACTACGGTAGAAGAATCTTTTCTTCAAATGAGACAAATTGCCGGACATTACCACTTCCATGACCGAAGCGGGAAAATCCTTCTGGATCGGAGTCTGCTGTGGAAGATATCCAATATCCGAAGCCGACAGGTCACTGCCGTATTCTATACTCCCCCCAAGAAGAGGAGTAAGCTTGAGCAGTGTTTTCATAAGGGTACTCTTTCCTGCACCGTTTTCACCGACGATACAGAGATAATCCCCCTTATGCACAGTAAAGGAAAGATGTTCTGTCACAACATCTTTCCCATATCCCAGCTTCAAATCCGAACACTTCATATAGATTTCATTATTCATCATACACTTCCCATCTATAAAAAACAGATTTTCAAGTTTTTGAAAATAACATTTTAAGTGCTTTACCGATTTTAACACTATTTCCCTTATAAAGCGACATCATTTTATAAAGTTTTCCTGCAATAATTGTCAAAGCCACCGATGTGGCAACAAGAACAAGTACAGCTAAAGCTCCGGTAAACGTTGAAACAGTTCCCAGAAGCAGCATAGACGGAAGAATCATGGCAGCTACCGGAGGTACGAATAACATCCATGTCGGAGCCTGAACGTTGCCTGACCCCATAGCCACGAAGAATACGAGATAAAAACTTATAACCAGTACAAGTATAAATATTCCGTTATTCGATGCGGCTTCCTCCCGGTTATTGGAAATAGCCCCCGCGAGGCATGACAGCGATGAATAAAGCAGTACTCCGAAAAGTACAACTATTATAGCCAAAATGACATTTACAGCGCTGAAAAGTCCCATATCTGACATGTTCTTGAAGAAGCTGACGAGTCCCAGACTTCCTCCCGTAGACTCAACAACCTTGGTTCCGACCACAAGACCTATTACCAGACATACTGCCCAGCATGCAAGCTGCAGCAGCCCGCCGGCAAGTACTCCAAGCATTTTACCGAATACCAATGCCTCAGGATGAACCGAGACAAGCATTGTGTCCATAAGTTTTGATTCTTTTTCCATTACCACATGCATTGAAATACTGTTTCCATACATGAGAATTACAAAATAAAGAATCATAATTGTAACAAATATAATTATATAATTGAAAATCGGTTTGATAGAATCGGCCATCAAATTTTCAGACGCCTGCTTATCTTCAGATAGGCTTTCTCCCTTTTCATACCCCGAAGCAGAGTAAATATCGGAATTTGTAGGCATACCCATCTGAGCCAGATTCTGCATCGGGATACCTGAAGCGATGATCGTTACATAATTTTCATTCTCATCAAGAAAGTCATTGAAGAATCCCGCATGCTCCTTATCAATTACAGTACCTTCAGGTACAATGAGATTAGAAAATATACTTCCATCTTCTCTTGTAAACTCAAGCACCAGAACATCCGGAGAATTCTTTGCAACCCGGAGCGCTTCGTCTACCGAATCATAGTTAATATATTTGATATCATCATAATATTCAACCCCAAGATAATTGAGCAGATTAAAATCCGCATCCGGAGCATCTTTATTTACAACATATACTGCCGATACTCCCGAATCCTGTATGCCCTTTTCTTCCTCATCAGAGCTTCTGCTTGCAAAATACATTATAACTATAGGAAGGGCGATAAGCAGTATTGAAACAATTATGGTCATGGATTTATAAGACTTTGTATTTGTCTGATTTTTGAATGTAAATCCGAAAACCTTATCAAAATTCTTAAACATTTCAGTCCCCCCTATCCTTTAAGTGCTCTGAGTATTTCAACAAGTTTAGGCTTGGATGAATCATTCAGAATAAGTTTTCTGTAAGTCTTTGCACAAACAATCATAATGGTTAATACTATGAGAATCTGTATTGCCATTGCAAGTGCAACAAACGGCAGACTGATCCTTCCGGCAAGATAATAAACAGGAGCCGTGTAAAATGAGAGTGGCGGAACCAGCGTGGCAATAGTAACCACTATATCGGTATTGATTCCGGAAACAACTGACGATGCAAGATAGCCTCCCATTACAACCATCATTACCGTACCTGATGCTGCCTGCACATCCTCAGTCTTAGTACATGCACTACCCATCATTCCACTGAGACCTCCAAAGGCAAGATATGCAATGATGATTGCGAAAAGGATTATTATAAGTCCTCTTATACCAAACTTAAACAGCATGGAAAAATCAAACTGCGCCTCGCCTGTGGTAATATCTATTCCCATTACTGATTTCATCACAATTCTGGAAATCTGAGAACCTATAAATCCACAGACCAGCACTGTGATAATGTATACCAGCATTCCGCATATTTTACCCATAAGAAGTGCCATGGGACGAACACTTACAAGCAGTCCCTCCACAAGCTTAGAAGTCTTCTCTTCGGTAACAGATGCAATAATGTAAGAAGCCGACATTGTTGAAACTATCATTATGAGGATAGAGTAGATCAAGAGAAGGCTTCTCATTTTATTATTTGACATCACACTGGATGTCTCAACTCTGTAATCCTCTTCGGAAACAGGTCCCTTTGTATAGACACCGTTTTGGATCAGCTTCACATCATCCTCAGCAACTCCGGAAATCTCAATCTTTATATCATTAACTCTGCCGGAGATATGCGATGCGATGGAATCAATTTCCTTTACCGGAACCTCTGAATCATCGGATTTGATAACACTGACCATATATCCTTCCGGTTCAATACCGATTTCCACAAGGACATCTTTCTTCCCCAATCCGGCTGCTTTTTCTGAGCTTCCGGGATCAGCCTCGCCGGCAAATGCGGTTATTATCTCTGTATCAATCTTTTCCAGACCGATATCCTTAAGTTTCAGATTCCGATTATCAAGAGAAAGATTAGTTCCGTCATATATGATCAGCTTTTCCAGAACAGGTTTATCTATAACATCAGATTCCATACTGTTTCCGGCATCCATACCGGATTTCATCGAAAAATACTGAATAGGTCCCATAAGTGTCATTATAAGAATAAACATTACGAGACTGACTATATAAGCTTTATTCTTGAAAGTCTGCTTGAGAGTGAAATTGAAAACCTTATCAAACCCTTTCAGACTATAGATATTCTCCTTTTCCTTACTCTTCATGAATTTCTTCACCTACCTCTCTAACGAAGATTTCATGAAGTGAAAGTTCCGAAAGATCGAATTTTACTATATTTACTCCCGCCTCAATAAGCTTCTTCAACAGCTCGTTTGCCTGCTCGTCACCGGTCACCTTAAGCTTATATTCAAATTCCTTTTCATATTCAATCTGAATGCCGCAGGATTTTATTATATCCGCAACATCATTTTCAACTTTCAAAGTAAGGTTAACACGGCCGTAGGATTTCTTTATATCATTCAGGTTTCCCTTAACAACCACCTTTGAGCGATTGAGGATCGTGATATCCGTACAGAATTCCTCTACCACTTCCATCTGATGGCTGGACATAATTATATATTTTCCTGCTGCAATCTGCTCTCTTACAACTTCCTTGAGAATATCGGAATTAACCGGGTCAAGACCTGAAAAAGGCTCATCAAGCACAAGCAGCTCCGGATCCGAAAGCATTGCTATAAGGAACTGAATCTTCTGCTGATTACCCTTTGACAGCTGATCTGCACTCTTTGGCTTTGCCTTTTTCTGCCTTCTAACTATATTTTTACCCACTGCAGGTTTTGTCTCCTGAGTTTCTCCTCTTTTGGCCTTTATCTCCGCCTCTCTCTTTGCTTCCTTTTCCGCAAACTTTTCGGGGTAGAGATATTCTTCAACCTTAAGTCTGTCTGCCCAGTATGCTATCCTTTCATCCAGGTCTTTTTTGGAAACTCCCCTAAGTTCTCCAAAATATCTTATCTGATCCATGAGCGAGTATTTGGGATAAAGGCCTCTCTCCTCTGCCAGATATCCGATATTACATGTATCGAATGTAAGCGGTTCTCCGTTCCAGAGTGCCTCTCCCCCATCCTTATCCAGCATTCCGAGAATCATCCTTATCGACGTACTTTTTCCTGCACCGTTTGTTCCCAGCAGTGCATATACTCCCGGCTTCTCCATAGAGAAGCTGACATGGTCGACAACAACCTTTTCTCCATACTTTTTGAATAGATCATTAACAACTAGTCCCATTTTTTAACCTCCATAGATCTGGGAATTACTCCCTGTATTAATATCATGGTTTTACTGTAACAGTTATACACCATGTTATTTTAAATAATTATTTTTTGTCGCAAGCTACACTGATTCTGTCGTAAACAGTTTTTATCCTCATCTCTGTGGATAGCAGCTAATCCTCATCCCAGAACAACTCATCAAGTGTTTTATCCAGTGCTTTACAGATAGCTATACATAGATTGATGGTCGGATTATAATCACCTTTCTCTATTGAATTCATCGTCTGTCTGGATACACCAACCAGCTTCGCCAGCTGATCCTGTGATAAGTCCTTTCCTGCCCGGGCTGCTTTAAGCTTCAGATTCTTCATCCTCATCAGCCCCCTTCCTGTCAACTGCCATTTTGATAAGCAGTTCTACGAGTATTACTAACCCAAGTCCCCCTACTATCAGGTTAAGCGCCTGCACCTGAAGAACATTATCTTCAACCATATTCCCGTTTTTAATGGATATTGCTCCAAGAGCCAGATTGAATACTGATATACACAACATGAATATTACCCAGTTTTTTATCTTCAGGTTCAACTCAATATAAGCATTGTTCCATATACAATACATAACATGAATCATAATCCCAAGGATTAAAGGAATAAAGAATAATATATCTCCCAGAAAATGTATCATCTCCTGCGTCATAATAACGGGAATTAAGCACATAACTATTATGATAGAATAAAACGCTATCATATAGCCTCTGCCCCTTATCAGCTGCTGCCTCTCATCATACTTCGGCATACTGCTTCTTCCGGAGTGAAATGCTTTCATTATAACTGCACAGATTATAAGACTAACAACAACTGCAACTATTATCATTACTTTTAAAAAAGTAGAATCACTCATAATATAACCTCCATAACCAATCACTAATTACGAATAATATTAAAAAACATCAACATCTAAACTATTATCTGCCGGCTATGGACATAATATAACATTCAAATTACATATTGTCAAGTATATTTTACATTCAGTAATAATATGCCTTACATTTAGTTATAAATCATTTACAAATTCTGTTTCAGCCTTATCTTATGATCGCAAATACCATATATAAAGCATATATAAGGAGCATTGAGATACCTCCCCATCTTCTCAGTTCCTTATTCTTTCCTACAAGAACAAGAACAAAAATGCTCATCAGTATTAAGATTATCATATCAAAAAGTGAAGCCCTGTTTACTGCTATAGGATGAATAAAAGATGATACTCCCAATATCAGAAGATTATTGAAAATATTAGAACCCACAACATTTCCCACAGCAAGCTCCGTCTCTCCCTTTCTTGCTGCAACTATTGATGTAACAAGCTCCGGAAGCGAGGTTCCCAACGCAACTACAGTAAGACCTATCAATGTTTCCGTCATTCCAAAGCTTCTCGCTATAAACTGAGAACTCTTAACCACCGCCTGTCCCCCGGCGATTATCAGAACAAGACCAACGATTATAAGAAGTGCACATTTCAGAGGTGATAACTTACCTGCATCCTCATCCTCAGAGGGATTTTTCTTAGCATCATATATGAGATATATTATATAAGCCGCAAAAACAACAAGTAATACAGCTGAAATCCACCTCTCTACCATACCGGCTTTTCTTACCATATCTCCAAAGGGTTTATGTAAAAATCCATCTGATGAAACAGGCAGTTCTTTTCTTAAGAAATCCCCACTAAAGATTGCTCCGAAGCATGTGGCTGCCAGCGTAAATGCCATCATGATAATAGAAAGCGGAAGATCCCTTTTTATTATCTCTTTCCCTACCGGAACCTTATGAATACATGCACACACCCCCAGCACTACCATAAGATTAAATATATTCGATCCTACTACATTACTTAGCGCAATCTCATTTGATCCTTTAATAGCTGCTGTAGTACTTACTGCCAGTTCCGGAGCACTCGTTCCCATTGCTACGATTGTGAGTCCGATTATAAGACCCGAAACCCTGAGATTCCTTGCCACTCCCGCACTTCCATCAACAAACCAGTCAGCCCCTTTGATCAGTGCAATAAATCCAATAACCAGAAGTCCAAAATTTAATACCAGCTGCATTCTTTCCCTCCTTAATCACGATAAATATAATTTAATGCCGAGTCAATATAGCCCCATCCCAAAGAGCACCTGCATAGTTTTCGTCAAAAAAATAAAGAGACTTCTACCGCTGATAAAGCAGTAAAAGTCTCGCTTTTTACAATAATCTCCGGGGATATACATCCCGATCTGACGAAGATATAACACCACATAAAGCTTAGTCATCCATAGTTACTGATATTTTAAAGCACTTATGAACAGTCTGCACTTCACTCCACCACATATCTGCGGCATGATGCAAGCTACTCCCTTTTAACGTTTCTAAGTTTAACAAAGTATATTTTTCCAGTCAAGTTTATATTGTCCTTATATTAAAAATATAATAAAATATGATTAGTTTTTTTAGGTTATACTCAGTTATTTTGGAGGTACATATGATAAGTGATATTATAACAATAAGTAATGACGGCGAAAATATAAATGATGCCCTGAACATAGCCGAAAAGGTTTCGGCATATGAAGGTCTTGATCATAAAAAAGCAATCCGCCTGCGTCTTCTCGCAGAAGAGCTTATCGGGATCATGCGTGGCATAACCGGTCAGGCCGGATCGGATTTCTGGATTGAAACCGATAAGGGTGTTTACAGTCTGTATCTGAAAACTAATGTATTTATGAATCAGGAACTGTATACCCAATTCATCGATGTATCATCCAGCGGAAAGAATGCTGCATCTAAAGGGCTTACTGGGAAAATAAGAGAATATATAGCATTCGCTCTTCTTCCTTCCAGTAATATGCCTTCACCTATTCAGAATCCCGCTTCCAACATAATGACACTGGGAAATATTTCCACCTATGAGAGCAATCTGAACGCTTTTGCCTGGTCTCTTTATAACTATAAGCAGAGCCTTGAAAATTCAACATCCCATGATTCCGAAGAAGCATGGGATGAGTTGGAAAAATCTATCGTTGCAAATATTGCCGACGATGTACAGGTCAGCGTAACCGGTTCTCTGGTTGAAATCAAAATCACAAAAGCGATGTAACTAACCTTTTCTATTATTATTTCTTTATAAGCAACGAATGTCCTGTCATTTCCGCAGGCTGTTCAAGTCCCATAACTTCAAGAAGTGTAGGCACTATATCACAGAGCTTACCGCCTTCGGCAAGTGTATACTCAGGATCATAATTATATAAAATGAACGGAACAGGATTTGTCGTATGAGCTGTGTGCGGCTCTCCTGTTTCGGCATTTATCATCTGTTCACAGTTACCATGGTCTGCACAGATGAAGAGCACTCCATCCATTTCTTTAACTGCCTCTGCTGCAGTTCCGACACAGCTGTCTACTGTTTCGACTGCCTTTATAGCTGCCGAAAGTACTCCTGTATGTCCAACCATATCCGGATTTGCAAAATTAATGATTATAACATCATATTCATTTGATCTGATGGCTGCATTAAGCTTCTCGCTGACTTCGGGAGCGCTCATTTCAGGCTGAAGGTCATAAGTTGCTACTGCCGGTGAATTTACCAGAATTCTCTCTTCATCCTTATTCGGTTCTTCGATACCACCATTGAAGAAAAATGTTACATGCGCATATTTTTCCGTTT
The DNA here is from genome assembly GCA_946610715.1 of uncultured Clostridia bacterium. GTDB lineage: Bacteria > Bacillota > Clostridia > Lachnospirales > Lachnospiraceae > Eubacterium_Q. The sequence continues at coordinate 14,370 of CAMOCO010000008.1, forward strand.
CAGCAAGTCTCAGCTGCTTAAGGCCGAGCTTTGCAAGATATTCACCAAAGGTATTTGTAATCTCCTGCTTTTTAAATGCGACAAACTTGTTGGGAATTGTTTCATCATAATCCTTAAAGCATACATAGGTAATCGGCATATAGCCGTTAGCACGCTTAAGGAACTTGATGCACTTTGTATCCTCTGCATCACCTTCCTGTGCTGCAATATCTTCATCTGTGAAGCAGAATGCTTTTGTTATCTCACGCGCTCTGTCAGGACGGAAATTGAAAAATATTACAGAATCTCCTTCCTTTACAAGAGAAAGCGGATTACCTGCCTCATCGGTAATTACAGTAGGTATTACAAACTCATCAGTAACTCCGTTATCGTATGAATCCTGCATAGCCTGAATCGGATCTGTTGCCTTGATTCCTTCACCTGTTACAAGTGAATCATATGCTTTCTGAATACGATCCCAGTTATTATCTCTATCCATTGCATAGTAACGTCCGGAAAGTGACGCAACCTTTCCTACTCCGATTTCCTTGGTTTTATCAATCAGTTCCTGAAGATAATCCTTTCCTGATGCCGGAGGTGTATCTCTTCCGTCAAAGAACGGGTGAATGTAAACATTCTCGAAGCCCTCCTTCTTGCAGAGTTCAAGAATAGCATAAAGGTGTGTATTATGACTGTGAACGCCTCCGTCCGAAAGAAGTCCCCAGAGATGAAGGTCACTGTCCTTTTCCTTACAATTATTGATAGCACGGAGAAGCTCTTCATTTTTGAAGAAATCACCATCTTCAATATATTTTGTTATGAGCGTAAGATCCTGATAAATGATTCTTCCTGAGCCGATATTCATATGACCGACCTCCGAATTACCCATCTGTCCGTCCGGAAGACCTACTGCAAGACCTGACGCATAACCTTTCTGAAACGGGCACTCAGCCATCAGTTTATCAATATTTGGTGTCTTACCCATATAAACCGCATTTGCCTCTTGATTATCTGAAAGTCCGAAACCATCAAGGACCATCAAAACTACAGGTTTTTTACTCATGATATTTAGTCTCCTTTTATTGATTAAATATATCTAACTAACTTTAAATGTACATATGATACTATATATGATTTTACTTTTTTTCGCAACCATAATAGCTGTAAAAACAAGTATAAAAAATGGATGATAATTGTTGAAAGATTGTACTTATTTGCTATAATATACGCTAAATCTCAAAGAAATGAAGAGGTAGCCATGTTAACTACTTTCAGAAGAAAATATATTGGAAATAAAGATTTCTACAAAATGCTTATGGGCGTAGCATTTCCCATAATGATACAGAATGCCATGACCAATTTTGTCAGTCTTCTCGACAATATAATGGTAGGTCAGCTGGGTACTGAACAGATGTCCGGTGTCTCTATAGTAAACCAGCTTTTTTTCGTGTATTATCTTCTCATTTTCGGAGGTCTGTCGGGAGTAGGCATATTTACCGCCCAGTACTTTGGAAACAATGACCTTGAAGGTATTCGTCATACCCTCCGATATAAGCTGTGGCTTGGTTTCATTATAACGCTGATTGCCGGTATGATAATGTTAATCCATGGTTCATCCCTTATCGGGCTCTATCTCAAAGCTCCCGATATAAAGGGTGACCCGGCTGCGACTCTTCACTTCGGAATGAATTATCTGGGCATCGTGATCTTAATGCTGCCCGCCATCTATATAACTCAGGTTCATTGCAGCACTCTGAGGGAATGCGGTGAAACAAAAGTCCCCATGCTTGCGGGCGTTACCGCAGTACTGGCCAATCTGGTTCTGGACTATCTGCTTATCTTCGGAAAATACGGTTTCCCCAAGCTGGGAGTAGCCGGTGCAGCCATTGCAACTGTGATAGCACGTTATATCGAAATGTCCGTCGTACTCATATGGTCTGCTCTGAACAGAAAAAAACACCCATATTTCATAGGCGTTTTCAAAACTTTAAGGATACCTGTTCATCTTGTTAAAAATTTCTTTATTACAGGTTTTCCTCTTCTGCTTAATGAAGGTCTGTGGTCAATCGGCATTGTTATGCTGAACCAGGCATACTCTCTTCGGGGTCTTGATGTTGTTGCCGGACAAAGTATCTCCAGCACAATCAATAACCTTTTCAGTATTGTATTCATTGCCATGGGAGATGCAGTCGCAATCATCGTCGGCCGACATCTCGGGGCAGGAGATATGGAAAAGGCAAAGGCCGAAGATACCAAGATCATCGCCTTTGCCATGTTCACTTCATTTATCATAGGTGCCGCAATGTTTTTCACTGCAGGTTACTTCCCTCAGCTGTACAATACCACTGCAGATGCACGACTGGTTGCCGCACACTTCATAATGATACAGGCTATCGTCATGCCGAAGGATGCATTTCTGCACACATCGTATTTTACCATCAGAGCAGGCGGGAAAACCATCATTACATTTTTCTTCGACAGCTTCTATATGCTTGCTGTAAGTGTACCTTTAGCTTATTTACTTGTTCTGAATACTACCTTTGGTCCCGCAACCATATTTGCACTGGTCCATGCAGCGGATCTGATAAAATGCCTGGTTGGCTACATTCTTATCAAAAAAGGTGTATGGTTGAAAAATATTGTCAAATAACACTTAATAAAAGTCTATCCTACGATTGTACCCAGAATAAGATAAACCGCAAGGGAAACTATCCAGGCCACACCGCACTGCAGAATTACAATTCCGGCTGCCCATTTTCTTCCCAGCTCACGCTTAACGGAGGCAATGGCTGCAACACATGGTGTATACAGCAGGCAGAAAACCAGCAATGCTCCTGCTGCCGTCATGCTTATGGCTCCTAGCAGTACATCCGTACTTCCGAATAAAACCGTAAGTGTGGCAACCACGCTCTCTTTTGCCATAAAACCGGTAATAAGTGCAGTTGCTATTCTCCAGTCCCCAAATCCCATAGGTCTGAAAACCGGAGCTATAAGTCCTGCAATTTTTGCAAGTATACTGTCCGATGCAGTTTCCGCGATTCCCATACTTATATCAAATGTTCTGAGGAACCAAATTGCAATAGTCGCGATAAATATAATCGTAAAGGCTTTTACAAGAAAATCCTTTGCCTTCTCCCAGAGAAGCTGCAGTACATTTTTCACTCCGGGCATACGATAATTCGGAAGCTCCATAACGAAGGGAACTGCCTCGCCTTTAAATGCCGTAGCTTTGAATATCACAGCCACCAGAACTCCGGTAATTATTCCCAGAAGGTAAAGAGCTATCATGATAAGCGCACCTTTTCCCGGAAAGAAGGTAGATACAAAGAAGCCGTAAATCGGAAGTTTGGCTGTACAACTCATAAACGGGATAAGCATGATCGTAAGCTTGCGGTCTCTCTCTGACGGAAGAGTGCGGCTTGCCATAACTCCCGGAACAGAGCATCCGAATCCTATGAGCATCGGAACAATACTTCTTCCCGATAAACCAATTCTTCTGAGTGGTCTGTCCATAACAAATGCAATCCTTGCCATATATCCCGTATCTTCCAGTAAAGAAAGGAACAGAAACAGGATTATGATAATTGGCAGGAAGGATACCACACTTCCCACTCCGTTAAAAATACCCTCTATTATGAGCGAGTGAATAACCGGATTTACATCAGCTGTAACAAGCAGTTCATCCACCTTCCCCGACACAAAGTCGATGCCGCCTTCAAGCAGTCCCTGAAGCCACGCACCTATTACATTGAAAGTAAGCCAGAACACAAGTCCTATGATTAAAATAAATGACGGGATTGCCGTATATTTCCCGGTAAGAATCCTGTCGATTTTTTCGCTTCTCTCCCGCTCCTTACTTACCTCGGGCTTTACAACTGTTTCCTTAACCAGCTTATCAATAAATGAAAAACGCATATCTGCAATGGCTGCCGCTCTGTCAAGTCCGCGCTCATCCTCCATCTGAATAATGATATGCTCAATCATTTCCTTTTCGTTTTGTGAAAGCTCCAAAGCATCTATAACACGCTTGTCACCTTCTATCACCTTATTGGCTGCAAACCTTACCGGAATCCGGGCTCTTTTGGCATGATCCTCGATAAGATGCATGATTCCGTGGAGACATCTGTGAACGGCACCGCCATGGTCAGTCTCATCACAGAAATCCTTCTTGCCGGGGCTTTCCTGATACTTTGCTACATGAACCGCATGACTTATCAGCTCATGAACGCCTTCATTTTTCGCTGCAGAAATGGGAACTACCGGAATTCCGAGCATTTCCTCCATTTCATTTATTCTTACAGAGCCACCGTTGCCTCTCATTTCATCCATCATATTGAGGGCCAGAACCATAGGTACATCCAGCTCGATAAGCTGCATCGTCAGATACAGGTTTCGTTCTATATTTGTGGCATCTACAATATTTATAATCCCCTTAGGTTTCTCGCCGATTATATATTGACGGGAAACAATCTCCTCATCGGTATATGGAGACAGTGAGTATATACCGGGCAGATCCACCACTTCAGTATTTGGCTTACCTTTTATGGAACCGCTTTTTCTGTCCACCGTAACTCCGGGGAAGTTTCCCACATGCTGGTTCGAGCCAGTCAGCTGGTTAAACAGCGTGGTCTTTCCGCTATTCTGATTTCCGGCAAGGGCAAAAGTCAGAACCTCATCATCAGGAAGGGGCTTCTCAGTTGATTTTTCATGAAAGATTCCGCCTTCGCCAAGACCCGGGTGTCGATGACGGGAGCCTCTCCTTTCATCTGTTACACGTCGGGAAATCTCTGCCGGCATAATTTCGATCTGCTCTGCCTCCGATAACCTGAGTGTCAGCTCATAACCATGAATTCTCAGCTCCATGGGATCTCCCAAGGGCGCAAATTTTATGAGTGTTACCTCTGCTCCCGGAATAACACCCATATCAAGAAAATGCTGTCTTGTGGCACCCTCTCCGCCTACACTCTTTATAACAGCAGACTCCCCTGCCTTTAAATCTCTTAATGACATAAAATTAATGCTCCCTTACTGTTTAAATCTGTTGAGTTCGGCATCATATTTCATGCCTATTGATGCCATTTTTTCCGTCAGTTCTTTTTCATTTAATCCAAGACTCTTAACCAGTTCATCAAGAGAGTCATAATTATCGCGGAGCTGTGTATTTATATAGCTCATTAACATTACTGGATCCTTTGGTATATTCATAATCTCTCCTACTACAATGATTATATTTGCAGGCTTTAAAAAAACCACAGGGACACGAATCGTCCCTGTGGTAGATTTTAATCTATCTTCTTATTTTATTCAACGTTTTTAAGAGCCACATCCATAGGTATCTTCTTTATTCTTCTGTAATCAAAGAACATAATTAAAAGATAGGCAGCAAAAACAAATACAAACATTTTTATTATACCCGCCGGAGTTATGGCAAAATCAAACCATCCCTCCATATTCATAATATATTGCCGGAAGACGATTCCCATTCCGAAATACCCGACTACAATTCCGATAATACATGCCAATACTACGACTATGGTGGTAGATGCCATATAGAGCGAACTAATCTCCTTATTTTCATAGCCAAGAATTTTCACCATGGAAATGGCATTCTCATTTTTCTCTATAACAAGCTTGGTAAGAAGATATATAAGCACCGCCGAAAGAATCACGCATACATATTGAAAATATACCATATAGGAACCAATGGAATGATCCAGCTGTCTTGAAATCTTAAGCACATCATCTTCCGTGATCGTCGTAGCTATATACTTATCGTCGATTCCCTTTATCTCCTCATCGGACATATAGCCTGTAAAATATCCTTCGTCTTCTCCGAATACTTTTCTGTAATTTTCAATGGGCATAAATACAGTAAGCGAACCGGCATAATCATATATTCCCACAACCTTAAATTCATAACTCTGATTTTCAAACTTTTCGTCAAGGTTAAATGTATCTCCTGTCGACAGCCTGTATTTTTCCGCAAATGTACCGGATATATAAACCTCTTTCTCTGTCACTTTACCGAGATTCTTAATGTATTTACTGTCTTCAACTATTCCGTAAACGGAAATGGTCTCAGTATTTTTCTCCACTTTATACTCAAGACTTTTCATTGCAAACTTTTCTGCGCTGTCTGTTGTTGTCTCTATGACATTTCCATCCTCATCCTCAGTATTTGTCAGGACTGCCTGATTCTTTGCAAACATCATATCCACAACATTTCCCTGATATTTTTTCAATGAATCCGGGAAACCTATACACATTGCCATCAAAAGCATAACAAATGTAATTCCTACCACAAGTACAAGGTAATTCGGCAGATTTTGAATAAGTATTCTTGTGCGGAATCTTGTAAGGAATTTCCACTTGGGAAGACGGATTGCCTTCTTCCTCTTAGTTATCTTAAGATCGTGTCTGAGAAACCTGAGCGGTGAGAATCTGAGCATTCTGGTTATAACCAGTAAATTTATGATGAACATAAGCACAACCGGCACAATCGTTGTCCTTACAAATGCATCCGGCGTCCAATATGTCACATAGGTGGGCAGACTGTAAGAATTATAATACATATTTATCACAATCTGTTTGAAAACCGTATAGCCAAGAATATTTCCGATAATTGCCGCTATAAGTGTAACCAGAACCGGCATAGTCATATAGTGGATAAGCAGCTCACTCCGCGTATATCCGGAAGCCCTGAGTGTTCCGATGACGGATGATTCTTTGGTAATAGTGTTACTGATGGTAATGGCAAAAACAAATGCCAGAACGATCACAATTATATATAACATGATTCCGGCAAGCGCCTTATCATTTCCCATATCATTTGTGGCAAAATGAATTGCCTGATTAGCATAGTTCGGAATAAATGTATCTATTTCAAAATCGCTGACAACTGAATGTGAAATGATGGCAGCCATAACATTTTCGGACAGTGTTTTTTCTTCAATATCATCCACCGGTTTATTATCATAATACCATGCATAATTATAATGAATATTCTGGTTTATCCTGTCCCAGCCTTCCTTTGTGACCATAGCCACATCAAAATAGATTGCATCAAACATACTGTCAGTGGGCTTTTCATATAAAGTACTGTAATTAACAAGGGCAATAAGAGCTGTTACCGTATAATCCTTTCCTCCGACTTTTATAGAATCTCCGACTTTTATACCAACATTTGCCGCATGCATTCTGTCGATGGCTATCTCATTCTCATTCTCAGGCATCTTACCTTCATGAATACTGTAGAGATCAATATCATCTCTGTCCATATAAACGCGTATTTTTCCGGAACTGATTTCTCCTGATTTACCGGAATCCCTTACCTCGGAGGCGTCTTTGTAAAAATTTTCATATATCTTTACAGGCACGGCTTTATAGTCCGGGTTCTCCAGATCATATTTATCTTTTATCTTGTCATATTCTTCATCTACTTTTTTTTCAACTTCCTTATAAGCCTCTTCTCTGGCTTCTTTTATTATATTCTTATCAACTTCCTTTTTCCCCTCTTCGATAAAATGCTGCCTTATATCCGCCTTCTCACCGGACTCAATAAGTCTGATGGTTTCTTCATCCAGCTTACTGCTCACATCGAAACATCCGTCTTCAAGATTATACTCGGTAGTCTTTTTTTCAGCCGAAGTCAGCATACTGTTGTTGGCAACATACATTCCCGATATAAAACCGATCATAACTACCAGGAACACTGCTATCACAAGGTATTTATGCCATTCGCCGGCCAGTTCCTTTATTACTCTTTTCTTTAACGGGTTTTTAGCCTTTTTCATATTTATCCCTTTATACTCCTACTCATAAATCTTTTTACCAGTCAAGGTCAACTGCAGATATTTTATTCTCGTTAATATTATTATGTCTTACCACTCCGTCACGAAGCTTGATAACATGATCCGCCATATTCTTAATAGCTTCGTTATGAGTAACCATAATAATCGTGTTACCGTATTTTTGGTTTACATCCTCAATCAGCTTGAGGATTTCCTTGGAAGTGTTATAGTCCAGTGCACCGGTAGGTTCATCGCAGAGCAGAATATCAGGATTCTTTACGATTGCCCTTCCTATAGATACTCTCTGCTGCTGTCCGCCCGACAGCTGATTTGGCAGTTTGTGACGATGCTTGTATAGTCCCAGAGTCTCCAGCAGCTCATCTATATCCAGCGGATTATCGGATAAATATGCTCCAACCTCTATATTCTCCTTAACATTCAGATTTGGAATCAGATTATACATCTGAAATACATAACCCAGATGCTTACGTCTATACCGGGTAAGTCCCTTCTCGCCCATATCCTCCAGTTTATCACCATTAATGGAAATGTATCCCTTATCCGGATTATCAATTCCTCCAATGATATTAAGAAGGGTCGATTTACCGGAGCCCGATGGTCCAAGAAGTACACAAAACTCACCTTTTGCCACAGTAAAGTTCATACCTTTAAGTACTTCCTGTCTGGATTCACCACTGCCGAAGCCTTTCATTAGATCAACAATTTCAAGAAATTTTCTTTCTTCTTCTGACATAATTGTCTCCTTTCCATAAAAAAATGAGACCTGCCTGCAGACCTACAGTTACTACAGAAATATATTCCTGTAGTAATCTATAAGTCTGCAAACAAGTCTCACCGATTATTCATAACCCGAATTGTAAACCACGATGACTTCAACCAATGGTGACTTCACCGAAACAATTGCGATGACGAGTATATGTACAGACAGCCGCTTGTTTAGTATCAACATATTTAACAGCTATCTGCCGGTTACTCCCCCGAAGCATTTAGATAATAGCAAACATATGAACATATGTCAATATATAAATGTGTTTTTATTTATACATATCTTTTTATATTTACATAAAGCTTATCTTTTCTGGTTGTTCCCGCTTCGCCGTCAAAGATAAATTTTCCTTTACCCCGGACAGTGACGATGTCACCGTTTTTAAGGGATTTTGCATTTCCTGTCATTTCTCTTCCGTTAATAAATACCCTTCCTTCTGAAATGCATTTTACTGCTGTATCTCTGGAAAGATTATAGACCTTTGCTATCACGGCATCCAGTCTGTTACTGCTGACAATTAAATTTTCTGCAGCAGTCCGGGGTGCTATTTCTTCAGGTACTTCGGCACATTCCTCTACTCTTACGGAAGTATGCTTAACCTTGGTCAGATTTTCCGAAACATAATCACTTATGGACTCTGCCACAAAGATATATGCTTCATTTTCCCTTACCATGATATCGCCTATCTTTGCCCTTTCCAGCCCCAGACCAATGACCGACCCGAGAAAATCTCTGTGTGTAAGATCATCCGAAAACTTCTTCTGCAGCGGACTGACTCTCAATAATTTAATGGGAAACTCTTCCTCATATCCGGCATTTTCACTTGAACCGAATCTGACCATACAGCGTTCACAGCCTTCGGCGCCACCGAATACCTCCGTTCCCGCATAAGATAGCTCCCCTTCCATATCGTAAAAATCCGAAAGCCCGGACATATCCAGAAAGTCGGTAAATAAAAACCTGTTCTCGCTATACGCCCTCTCTGCCAGTTCTTCAAAACGTTTTTTTATTTTAATGTATACAGTCTGTGTCAATAGAATTTTTCTTCCTCCGTCTTTACAAATTCATATGCGATAACCGGAGACTTTATAATTATTCCGGACCGATCCTCTCTGTACCATCTGATTCCTTTTATCTTAATCTTAATGTCACATTCCCCATTCTTGATAAAATCGTTAAGATCTTCATTTGAATAAATAAAACACCTTCTTTTAAACCCAACGGCATAATAATAATGCTTATATGTTTCCTCCTCATCCGGAATGGTTCGCACTTCCCGCACACTTGTAAAATGCTTATTGTGAGGTATCAGCATACCACAGACAAATAACAGTACCGCAATTGTAATAATTGAAGCTAAGGCAATAAGTAATTCTATCAGAAGTCTCTTTTTGATACTCATCTTCTTTTCTTTCATACCGCACCCCCGTAATAGTTACCATACTTTTTTACCCCATAGCTTAATTATATATCAATTTGTTGATTCAGCAAGCTTAATTGCCCTTTTGTAACATAATAAAGTAACTATAGCCATTATAATTATCATGGAAACAGTGATGAGGTTCTGATCAATCTTCCTGCCCAGCGCGACAACAAGCACGATAAGTCCAACCGTTACAAAAAGATTCGGGAACATATAAACAGCCACTGCAGCCCCCTGCTTCACAGCCTCAACCTCATTTTCCCAGTCCAGCTTCATAAATCGGATTCCTGATATCAATCCACATACCGTGGAAAATCCACACAGGATTATTCCCAGCACCAGATATAATACCGTATTTACCGGCGGAACCTTGGCAGCTATTGAAATGCATATGATCGTAAACGCCAGAAACGGTACTGTCAGATACATATTAAACAGCATCTTTCCCTGATACAGCTGCTTTCTATTGATGGGCAGGCTCTCAACTATCCAGTAATTCTTACCCTCCAGTGACGGGCTGATGGCCGTTGTGCTGACCATGCCTACAAGCAAATATACAATGATGGGGATTGCCGGAAAGAGCATCTCCTTCGTCACCGGCGCACCGCTCGTAATCTTCACTATCAGCTGATCTATATTTATGAAAAGGACAGCAACACCTGCGCCGAAGCAAAGCACTTCACCAACTGCAGCGTTGGTAACATATACGGTGGATCCTATCATCCTCCTGAATTCCTTATACGCAACTGCCTGCACCACACTCCTTTTTTTCAGGTTCTTCATGATGAATTTGCTTGCAGCGCCATGAGACATAAGCGATGAATTGATCTTTCTGTAGGATTTTCCCACCAGAAGAAATATCACTTCGAAAAGCACCAGGGATACAGCGATGAGGAGAATCATATCTATAAGACTGATTTCCGTAACTGCCCTTCTGAACCAGCCGGCAGGAATATATATCTTTTCGATACTTTTCATAATATCAGAAACGCCCAGAAGCATATCATTAACCTTATTCAGCTTGAATACCTCTTCTATTATGAACCGTAAAGCAAATACTAAAAATAAAAATGCAAATGTCAGCACAATCTGAACCAGGTTCTTTTTCTTAAATCCCGAACCAATCTTCGCAATGAGAAATCCAACAAATGCAGTCGCCAGCATAGGTATGATCGGAAGCATAACTGATAAAACGATCCATACCGGATATGTAAGGAAGTGCGGTTCTGCATAGACTCCGTACCCAATCATCATGGCAAGAGAAATCCCTGCATACCAGGGAATATCCTTAAGATACATATAGATACATCTGCAGCCTGCCACATCCTTAACCTTAAATGGCAGCGCCATAAGCATGTCATAATCCTTAAAATTAAACAGATATCCATTTGCCTTAAAGAGTGTCATAAAAAACGACAACACTCCGATGGTTACTGCTGTGAGTCCCGGAATAACATCTGTTATTCCCAGCTTTCCATAGCCTATACATGTCAAAATGCAATAAGCCATCAGCATAAGATATAAGATTCCGTAACCAATCCAATTTCCGATTATCTTTCCTCTCTTTTTACTGTCCCTGCAATATTTGAATGCATTACTCTGACTTGTTGAATTCAGCAACGTTCTGATTAACACCAGATTTTTATTTTTCATCATAAACCTCCAGGAATACTTCCTCCAATGACTGTCCGCCGGTAAGCTCTTCCGTAGTGCCGGATACAACTATCTTACCCTGCTTAATGATCGCAATTTTATTACACAGCTTTTCTGCCACATCCAGAACGTGGGTCGAGAAAAATACAGCTGTTCCATTTTCACACAGTTCATGCATAATCTGCTTTAGTATAAATGACGCCTTGGGATCCAGTCCCACAAAAGGTTCGTCAAGGACGAGCAGCTTGGGCTCATGAATAAGTGCTGAAATGATAGCCAGCTTCTGCTTCATTCCATGAGAATATGAACTGATCAAGTCTCCCAGGGAATCTGTTATTTCCATAAGTCCCGCATATTTTTCAATTTTTTCTGTCCTATCCTTTTCACTGATGCCGAATACATCAGCCACAAAACACAGATATTGAATTCCCGTAAGTGTCTCATAGAGATCCGGGTTGTCGGGTATATATGCCGTAACCTTCTTACACTCCATGGGCTCATCTTTAACCGAATGCCCGTCAATATATATCTCACCTTCTTCAAAATCAAGGACACCCACAACCGCACGGATTGTAGTTGACTTGCCGGCTCCGTTATGTCCTATAAATCCATATATGTCACCACTTTCAACAATCAGTGAAACATTATCCGCAGCCTTTTTACCCTCACCGTAAACCTTGCTGTAACCTTTTATCTCAAGCATTACCTTATTCTTTTTCATAGCACTCTCCTTATAGATTTCTGCACTTATCATTCTATTTGCCTTTTATGCAGCACATGCGGTTCTTGTATTTCTTGTATTACTTGTTGTAATACAGATAATATTACATGTCTGAT
>CAMOCO010000009.1 GCA_946610715.1 uncultured Clostridia bacterium
TTCCGAATTTTGAGGGAGAAAACAGAGCGGGCACAATTGTGCTTTCGGTTATACTTTTTTCAATATGTGCATTATTCATATGTATGGGGATAGTAAAGAAGTCAAAGCTTAAGCTTGCTTACCGTTTTAATAATGTATTTGAAAATGATTCCGACGGAGTTATGAAGATAAATGAAATTGCAAATGCTATGCATATGCCAAAGGAAAAGACAGAAAAAGCGCTTATGTGGCTTATGAATAACGATTTTCTGATAAATTGCAGATTTGATGACAAAGCGCCGTCAACCATTCTCCTAACAGATGTAAATGTTTCGGAAACAAATGATTTTGTAGCAATTCAGTGTCCTGCCTGCGGAGCGTACATTCAGGCAAGACCCGGGCAGGGGATGAAGTGTCCGGCATGCAATACATTTGTCAAAGCATAGGCAGTTCCAAAGGAAAAAAGTACTTTAAAAAGGGCGTTTGCTATGCTATAATACGTAAGTTATGTAATAAAATAAAGTGGATAACTATTCGGTTATCAACAAGAAATTAAGTAATTAATGGAAGAGGTTTATGATCATGAAAAAAGCTAAGAGGAATGCTGTTCTCTATTTACTGCTTTTTCTCCTTGTAGCGGCAGGTGCGGTATATTCAATACTGTACGGAATTGGCAAGGAAAAATCCGGACGCGCAAAGGACATTCCGTTAGGTCTCGACCTTCAGGGTGGTGTCAGCGTTACATATCAGATTGAGGAGAAAGATGCTACCGATGCAGAGATAGAAACAACTATCGATAAGCTGCAGAAGAGAGTAGATACATACAGTCCGGACGGGGAGGTATATAAAGCAGGTTCCAACAGAATAACTGTAGAGATTCCTCTTGATACCAGCAAGTATGATCCAAATGAGATCCTTGATTCACTGGGACGTCCCGGAAAGCTTGAATTCATTGATTCAACAAATATGGATCTTAAGAGTCAGGGACAGGAATATACTGCTGCTCTTACAGGTTCGGATGTAAATAATGCTGAAGCGGCAAGATACAGAGATGAAGCAACAGGTACGGATCAGTATATCGTACAGCTTCAGTTTAATGATGAAGGTGCCGTTAAATTTTCGGATGTAACAGGTGCAAATGTAGGAAATGTAGTCTATATAGTATATGATGATCAGGTAGTAAGCTATCCGCGTGTTAATTCACAGATTTCAGGTGGCTCTGCACAGATCGAAGGCGATTTTACCTATGAAGAAGCATCAGAACTTGCAAATACAATTAAGATCGGTGCACTTCCCCTTACTCTTACGGAGCTGTCATCACAGGTTGTAGGCGCAAAGCTTGGTAGTGATGCATTACGTACATCTCTTATCGCAGGCGGAATCGGACTGGGACTTATATTCCTTATTATGATAGTTGTATTCAGATTCCCCGGGTTTATTGCTTCACTTGCACTTGCATGCTACACAATACTTGAGCTTTTCTTCCTCAATACACTTCATATAACACTTACACTTCCGGGTATTGCAGGTATCATACTTTCAATCGGTATGGCGGTAGATGCAAATGTTATTATCTTTACACGTATAAAAGAAGAAATCGGTGCGGGAAAGACAGTAAAATCTGCATGTAATGATGGATTTAATAAAGCGCTTTCAGCTATTATAGACGGAAATATCACAACAATTATTGCAGGTATTGTGCTTCTCCTTATGGGAACCGGTACAGTAAAGGGCTTCGCCAGAACACTTATCTTAGGTATTGTTCTCTCAATGGTATCAGCCCTGCTTATAACCAGACTCTTACTTAATATATTTGTAAATCTGGGTGTTACAAATAAGAAATTATATGGTGCGGCTAAGCCTGTAAAGGTTAAAAATATATCCAAGGGCTTCAAGGTTACCGCAACACTTTCATGTATCCTTATTATCACGGGAATCGCATTCCTCTTTATCAATAAGGGAATGGCAGGACGTGGAAATACAATGAACTATTCATTGGAATTCAGCGGCGGTACATCAACCGCAGTAACCTTCAATGAAAAATATGATCTTGCCGGAGCTGAAAGTGAGATTATTCCTGTAATAGAGGAAGCAACAGGCATTGCACCCGGCTCTGCTCAGATTCAGATTATAGATAATTCCAATCAGATTGTATTTAAGACTGCTACTCTGAACGGTGATCAGAGAGAAGCTCTGGCTGAGCAGCTTAAATCCAACTTCGGTATAGAGGATGGTCAGATCGAAACAGATACCATAAGCAGCACTATCAGTAAAGAAACACAGAGAGATGCTATCCTTGCGGTAGTTATAGCATCAATACTTATGCTCATTTATATTGCATTCAGGTTCTCTGATGTACGTTTTGGTATCAGTGCGGTTATCGCTCTTATTCACGACGTAATGATAGTATTCTTTGCATATTCGGTTGTATACCTGTCCGTGGGCGGTACATTTATCGCATGTATGCTTACTATAGTCGGATATTCAATCAACTCGACAATTATCATATTTGACCGTATCAGAGAAAATCTGCATACAATGAATGTAAATAAGGATGGTTACGATAAGATTGTTGATACCAGTATATCTCAGACAATCTGGCGAAATATATATACCAACCTGACAACCTTCGTTATGGTATTTATGCTGTTCATTCTCGGTGTATCATCACTTAAAGAGTTCACTCTTGCACTTATGGTAGGTATCGTAGCAGGTACATATTCATCTATTGCTATTACGGGACCGCTGTGGCTGGTACTTCGTAAGCATATAGGCAAGAAGGATGCGGCAGATGAAAAAACAGTATCAGCTTAAATAAAAATGCAGGGTGCAGGCTTCGGGCCTGCACCTTTTTCAATTTATTTACCGAGCGAGAGATTATAGGGTGAAATGACTGGGGGATTTGCAGTGGAAGCTGAATGGAGAATCTATTCAAAGAGAGCGGATTTTAACGGAATAGGAAACAGATTCAATATTGATCCGGTTGTAGCAAGGGTTATAAGAAACAGAGATATCGAGGGTGAAGATGCAATAGAAAAATTTCTGTACGGAACTCTCGATTCATGTTATGACGGATCCCTTATGAAGGATATGGAAAAAGGAATCTCAATTATTTCCGGTAAAATAGATGAGGGTGTGCCCATCAGAATTGTAGGAGATTACGACGTAGATGGTGTTACTTCAACATATATCTTATATGATGCCATGAGAAATCTCGGAGCGGATGTCAGTTATGACATTCCGCACAGAGTAACAGACGGGTACGGGATAAATGTCAGGATTATTGATGCAGCTTACGGAGACGGTGTTGATACCATTATCACCTGCGATAACGGAATAGCGGCATTTGATGCTATAAACAGAGCAAAGGAGCTTGGAATGACAGTGGTGGTAACAGACCATCATGAGATTCAGGAGCATATCCCGGATGCCGATGCGGTTATAGATCCTCATCAGGCAGAAGATGAATATCCTTTTAAAGCTATATGCGGTGCCGAGGTGGCATATAAGTTTATCAAATGTCTGTATGCTCACAGAAATGCATCGCTGGATGACAGAAAATATATAGAATTCGTAGCTCTTGCCACATACTGCGATGTTATGCCTCTCCTGGATGAAAACAGAATCTATGTACGAGAGGGAATGAAAAAACTGAAAGCCACCGAAAATAAAGGACTGAGAGCACTGGTGTCAGCGTGTGGACTTAGTGAAGCGGTTATTTCAGGTTATCATCTGGGGTTCATGTTAGGTCCATGCATTAATACTGCCGGAAGAATTGGATCTGCAAAGGAAGCGCTGGAACTTTTTATTGAGCGAGACGAAACGGAGTGTGCCGGGAAAGCCGGAAAATTAAAGGAAAATAATGACAGCCGAAAGAAGATGACGGAGGATGGTACTGCGCTGGCTATAGAAAAAATAGAAGCAGAGGGATATGACAGTAATCAGGTTATAGTTGTATATCTTGAAAATGTACATGAGAGTCTTGCGGGAATAATTGCAGGAAAAGTAAAGGAACATTTTTACAGACCTTCCATAGTATTTACGGATTCTGATGATAAGGAAATACTTAAGGGTTCGGGAAGATCCATAGATGATTATAATTTATTTGAAGGGCTTACCGAAGTAAAGGATATCCTCGCAAAATTCGGAGGACATAAGCTGGCAGCGGGACTTTCAGTGGAAAGAAAGAGACTGGGAGAGCTGAGAGATGCGCTAAATGAAAATGCTCATCTCACCGTGCAGCAGCTGACTCCGAAGCTTATGATAGATGTTCCCATGCCTCTCAGATATGTGAGTATGCCTCTGATAGAGCAGCTTTCAGCCCTGGAACCTTTTGGCGCCGCTAACCCGAAGCCACTGTTTGCAGAGGCAGGACTTAAGATCAGGAGTCTGTATATTTACGGAAAACGCGGAAATGTTATAAATATAAATGTGGAGGATTCCCGTGGGGGAAGATTTACGATTAAATCATTTGACCCCGATAGTGTTGTTGAAGATATAAAGAAGTGGTTTACAGATGAAGTTTGTGATAAAATGTTGGAAGGTGTTGATACCGGAGCCAAAGTTGATATAGCATACCAGCCGGATATCAACGAATACAGGGGTGACAGAACAATACAGTTTTTACTTCGACACATGAGAAAACATATGGAGGGATAAGATGAAAAAACTTGAGGATTACATTATAACTATTCCGGATTTTCCGGAACCGGGAATCATGTTCAGAGATATAACCGGAGTTCTTGACAGTGGAGAAGGTCTGCAGCTTTCAATAGATGAGCTTTATAAGCTGATTGCAGATGTTGAATTTGATGTTATTGCCGGAGCTGAGGCTCGTGGATTTATATTCGGAATGCCGCTGGCATATAAGGCATGTAAGCCGTTTATTCCTGTCAGAAAGAAGGGAAAGCTTCCGAGAGAAACTTATGAGGAAACCTATGATCTCGAATACGGCACTGCTACTATAGAGATACATAAGGATTCAATCAAACCGGGGCAGAAGGTTGTACTGGTCGATGACCTTATCGCAACAGGCGGAACTATAGAAGCTGCCGCAAAGCTTATTGAAAAATGCGGCGGAGAAGTAGTAAAGATTCTTTTCCTTATGGAGCTTGAGGGCCTTGAAGGAAGAAAGAAACTTGCAAAATATGATGTTGAGTCAGTCCTGAAATATCCCGGTAAGTAAGACCACGGGATTGCCTGAACGAAGTGAAGGAGGGCCCCGTGGCCGTGAGCTTCGAAGAAGCGAAACGGCGAGCGGCTGCGAAGCAACGCCAAGACTTGCGAAGCAAGGCTTGCAGTATGTGCTTCGAAGAAGCACAGAATGACGTCCGATAAGACCACGGGATAGAAAATTAATTACTACAGAAAGGAGGAATGGATATGGCTGATCCTATTAAATCAATAATAATCAATACCACCAGAAGCAGTGAACTTGCGACACCCGTTGATTTTACATCACCGGATGAGATTTATTCGATCCTTTTGGAAAAGATTAAAAAGTATCACCCTTCGGATGACTATGCACTTATAGAGAAGGCGTATCATCTGGCGGACGACGCTCATAACGGACAGAAGAGAAAGTCGGGAGAACCATATATCATTCATCCCTTATGTGTTGCAATAATCCTTGCGGAACTGGAAATGGATAAGGAGACCATAATAGCGGGTCTTCTCCATGATGTTATCGAGGATACGGAATATACAAGAGAAGATTTGGAGAGAGAATTTTCACCGGAAATAGCTCTTCTGGTTGATGGTGTTACAAAGCTTACTCAATTGTCACTGTCTCAGGATAAAATCGAGGTTCAGGCTGAAAATCTCCGCAAGATGTTCCTCGCTATGGCAAAGGACATCAGAGTTATAATCATAAAGCTGGCGGACAGACTGCATAATCTCCGTACACTCCAGTATCAGACCGCAGCCAAGCAGGTTGAAAAAGCCCGTGAGACCATGGACATTTACGCACCTCTGGCAAACAGGCTCGGTATCTCAAAAATCCAGGTGGAAATGGATGATCTGTGCATGCAGTATCTCTATCCGGATATCTACAGGGATATCCGTGAGAAGCTGAATGAAATGATAAGCGAGCGCGGTGATTTTATAAATGAGATAGTTTCTGAAGTTAAGCAGTACATTTCCGAAGCGGATATTGTTGCCGAGATAGACGGAAGAGTTAAGCATATCTTCAGTATCTATAAAAAAATGAAAACGCAGGGCAAGACCCTGGATCAGATATATGATATATATGCCCTGAGAATTAAGGTTGAAACGGTTCGTGACTGCTATGCTGCACTGGGTATCATTCATGAGAAGTATAAACCCATACCCGGGCGGTTTAAGGACTATATAGCCATGCCCAAGGCAAATCTGTATCAGTCCCTTCATACAACTCTAATCGGTCACGGCGGAAGACCATTTGAAATTCAGATAAGAACATATGAAATGCATCGTACCGCTGAATTTGGTATCGCTGCACATTGGAAATATAAGGAATCGGGCAGTACCGAGGTTTCTGCAGAGGAAGAAAAGCTGAACTGGCTCAGAGAGATTCTTGAGTGGCAGAACGACAGCGATGACAATCAGGAATTTATGAACGCGGTTAAGTCCAGTCTGGACCTTTTCCAGGATCATGTATACTGCTTTACACCCGCCGGTGATGTAAAGACATTGCCGAGAGGGTCGAATACGATTGATTTTGCTTATGCGGTTCATACCGCTGTAGGAAACAGGATGATCGGTGCAAGGATCAACGGCCGGGTTGTTCCTATTGAAACTGTTATCAGAAACGGTGACCGTGTAGAGATCATT
Organism: uncultured Clostridia bacterium; assembly: GCA_946610715.1. Lineage (GTDB taxonomy): Bacteria > Bacillota > Clostridia > Lachnospirales > Lachnospiraceae > Eubacterium_Q. The sequence continues at coordinate 6,790 of CAMOCO010000009.1, forward strand.
ACGTCCCAGAATTCAAAGGGACCAAGCCATGACTGGCTCTCCATGGTTAAGAGTACCCAGGCCAGAAACAAGATCAATCAATGGTTTAAAAATGAATATAAGGCTGACAATATTCTGAAGGGCAAAAATGCCATGGAGGACTATTGTAAGACTAAAGGAATAAATCTGTCATCAATCCTTGTTCCCGAGTATATGGAAAAAACTCTGAAAAGATACAATTATAAGGAATGGGATTCTCTTATGGCTGCCATAGGACACGGCGGACTCAGGGAGGGACAGATTGTAAACCGTCTCATTGAAGAAAAGAGAAGGGTCGAAGAAAAGAGTCGTACAGATATAGATGTTCTCGAAGAAATAAGGGAGAAGAAGAACAGTGAAAGCTTTGAAAGTCCTAAGGGATCGATCAAGGTTAAGGGAATTCATGACGTGGCAGTCAGATTCTCCAAATGCTGTTCTCCTGTACCGGGTGATGATATTGTAGGATTTGTCACAAGAGGAAGAGGTATTTCCATCCACAGAACAGACTGCATAAATGTAATGAGTATGAATGAAACAGATCGAGTCAGACTTATTGATGCAGAATGGGTTGAGGCTGAAGGAAAGCCAAATATGGAATTCACCACTGAAATACTTGTCTATGCTATTGAGAGAAGCGGACTCATCTTTGAAATATCTAAGGTATTCAGTGAAGAGAACATTTCCATAAAAGCGATGAACGCGCGGACCAGCAAGACAGGAAAGTCTACAATTGATATTTCTTTCGGAGTAAAGTCCAAAGAGGATCTGGGAAGGCTGACATCAAAGATTAAGAATATACAAGGTATAATAGATATTGAACGTACACAAGGCTGACCACGGGACTGCCTGAACGAAGAGTGAAAAATATGTTAAAAATCTACATTGCGGTTCTCGGTCCGGTAGGGACAAACTGCTATATTGTTATAAATGAAGATTCTAATGAAGCCGTTATAATAGATGCGGCAGATAAAGCGCAGAAGCTTGTTGATTCAGTGGTTAAGAAGGGAGCCGAGCTGAAGACGCTTCTTATTACGCATGCTCATTGGGATCATATCGGTGCTGTTAATGATATGTTGGATATAATGCCGGAACTTCCGGTCTATATCGGAGAAAATGATACTGATCTTATGGAGAATCCGGCGGCTAACTGTTCTGCCTGGCTGGCAGATGCTCCCGGAACAGTAAGCAGGGAAAAGGTCATTACTCTGAAGGATGGAGATGAAATGGATATTCTCGGAGAAACCATGAAGGTGATCGAGGTGCCGGGACATACAGCCGGAGGAGTATGCTACTATTTTTCCGAAAGTGGGATTTTATTCTGCGGTGATACCCTGTTTCAAGGCAGCATAGGAAGATCGGACTTCCCTACGGGAGATGGGGAGCTGCTTGTATCATCAATAAAGGATAAATTGCTTACTCTTCCGCCTGATACAAAAGTATATCCGGGACATGGATTTGCTACAACGATTCAGGAAGAGGCGGAAAGTAATCCATTCTTAAGTTGATAAGAGGTTAGGTATGATTTTACTTGTTCAGAATATAACTGAATATGAGACGGATCTTCGTGCCATGATTACTGCATTTTTTATGGGTGAGAAGCTGACTGTTATTCATCCCGAAGCAATACGGGACTACAGCAGAGACGCTTTTGCCGATTGGAATTTTGTATTCACGGCACTTTTTGATGAAGCGGAAACAAAGCTCCGGATAGAAGAAAGAGGGCATGTTATTTTTTCTGCTTATACATTCGGAGATTACACTGACAGAAAAAGATTCAGGAACAAGCTCAAGCTGGCTATATATAAGCTTCTCAAGGAGTATACCGGCAGGAGTCTTCCCTGGGGAAGCCTGACGGGGATGAGACCCACCAAGATTGCAACCAGAGGTCTTTCAACCGGGCTGGAAGAAGATGATCTTGTGGATTATTATGTAAGAACCTATGATACATCTGAGGAGAAGGCGGCTCTTGCAGTTGAGGTTGCTCGTCGGGAGAGAAGAATCCTGAATAGTGTAGATCCCAGAAGAGATTACTGCCTTTATATAGGCATTCCCTTCTGCCCCACCAGATGTGTATATTGTTCATTTGCGGCATATCCCATAATGGATTATGCGGGGAAGATAGATGATTATTTAAGTGCCCTCAGAACGGAGATTGCCAACATTTCCCTTATGAATCACGGGCGCAGGCTTGCTGCAATCTATGTGGGAGGCGGGACTCCGACTTCGATAAGCGCAGAGCAGCTGGACACACTTCTAACGGATATAGATTATTCCTTTGAACTTACAAACCTTGAAGAGTTTACCGTGGAGGCAGGAAGACCGGACAGCATAACACCTGAAAAATTGCGGGTTATGAAGTCGCACGGTGTGAACAGGATCAGTATCAATCCTCAGTCCATGAATCAGGAGACACTTCACAGGATTGGAAGAGCGCATTCGCCCGAGCTTATAATCAAGGCATTTAAAGAAGCGAGGAAGGCAGGCTTCGATAATATAAATATGGATATAATAGCCGGACTTCCCGGAGAGAGGCTGGGAGATATGGCGCATACGCTTGATGAAGTGCTGGCTCTGGAGCCTGAGTCCCTTACGGTTCACAGTCTGGCAGTCAAAAGAAAAGCCGGGCTGAATGAAAACTATGAGGATTACAAGGACTCTATCAATCATGATGTGGACAGAATGATCGACATGGCTACAAAGCGTGCAAAGAAAGCCGGACTCATGCCGTATTATCTGTACCGTCAGAAGAATATTGCAGGAAACCTTGAAAATACAGGCTTTGCTATTCCGAGTCTGGAGTGCAGATACAATGTGCTGATAATGGAGGAGAGGCTGGATACTTTCGCAGCAGGTGCGGGAGCCATAACAAGGCTTCTGTCACTTGATGAAAATGGCGATACAATGAGGGTTGACCGCATAGAAAATGTACGAAATGTGGATGAATACATTTCCAGGATAGATGAGATGCTGGACCGAAAAGCAGAGGGTATAGCAAATCGTACGTTATAGACTGAAATAAACAGACTGAATTAAATTGATTGAAATAACCGGAGGAAAATAAATTGGCAATGAAGAAGAAACCCGTAACGGGTATGAAGGACATACTTCCAAGAGAGATGGAGATAAGAGATTATGCAATAGGTCTGATCAAGGAGACCTATAAGACTTTTGGATTTACATCAGTCGAAACCCCGGCGGTTGAGCATATTGAAAATCTCAGCAGTAATCAGGGTGGTGAAAATGAGAAGCTTATATTTAAGATTCTGAAGAGAGGCGATAAACTTCTGTCCGCAGTAGGCAAGATGGCTGAGACGGTGCCTGAGTCAGCAGATGCTGAAAAGGTACCTGACACAAGTATTCTTACTGACAGTGGTCTTCGCTATGACCTCACCCTCCCGCTTTCAAGGTATTATTCAAATAATGCAAATGATCTTCCTTCACCTTTCAAAGCACTTCAGATGGGAAATGTATGGAGAGCGGACCGCCCTCAGAGAGGACGTTTCCGTCAGTTTATGCAATGCGATATTGATATACTGGGTGAACAGGATATTGTAGCTGAGATAGAGCTGATACTTGCAACCACTACACTTCTCGGCAGGCTTGATTTTAAGAATTTTACCATCAGGATAAATGACAGACGTATACTTAAGGCTATGGCCGCTTACAGCGGCTTTGCCGAAGAAAGCTATGATGATGTATTTATTACACTGGATAAGATGGATAAGATAGGTCTGGAGGGAGTAAAGGAAGAACTGCTTGGTGCAGGTTATCCGGCAGAAAGCGTTGAAAAATATATTGAGCTGTTTTCAGCTGTAACAGGAGGAGCCGGTGATGGAGAGACTAATGATACACTAGCAGCTCTTAAGCTTATCAGTGAAAAGCTGGGAGACTTTCTGGACAGCGGGATATCAGATAATCTGGAGACTATCATTTCCAGTGTTGAAGGAGCCAAAGCGGCAGATTTCCGTATGAAATTTGATCCTACACTTGTAAGAGGAATGTCTTACTACACTGGACCGATTTTTGAAATATCCATGGATGAGTACGGCGGTTCTGTAGGTGGCGGCGGACGTTATGATGAGATGATCGGCAAGTTCACGGGACAGGCAACTCCGGCAGTTGGATTTTCCATCGGTTTTGAAAGAATAGTTATGCTGCTTCTTGAAAATGATTTTAAGGTTCCGGGTGCAGGTGAGAAGAAGGCTTATCTTGTTGAGAAGGGAATGCCTTCGGAAAAAATGCAGAAGATAATGAAACTGGCTGCCGATGAAAGAAAAGAAGGCAGGATAGTGAATATTTCAATTATGAAGAAGAATAAGAAGTTCCAAAAGGAGAAGATGCAGCAGGAAGGTTATACTGAGTTTGTGGAATTCTTCACAGACAGGGATTTTTAATCTGACTCTCGGGAGTATGATAATGGGGATATTATTGATTATTATTACTTTCATAGTCGCCGCGGTATTATATGCAATTATAAATGTGGCTAATCGCAGATGGGACGCATTTATTCGTGCACGCGAGGACTATGATGAAGATGTAGACGGAAAGCAGACCAAGGCTGAGAAGGCCGCTTTCGAAGAAAAAAAGGCTGAAGAAGCGAAGCTTATTAAGATGCCTGCAGCGGATGTATATAAGGAAAGACCTAAGAGGTGCATAGCTGTTATTATCTGGGGACTCTTTATAAGTGTTTTTACTGCGGTGCATTTTGAAATGCATTCCATGGAATGGAAGACGAATTTTGTTGCCGGATGCGGAGCGGCAATACTGATCATTCTTTTTGCCATATATACACTCGAAGCGTTGATCGACTTTGATACTATGGAGATTCCTCCGACTCTTAATATAGCTATATTTGTTCTGGGACTCATTTCCATACCTTTATGGCCGCATGTATCAATTAAAGAGAGAATAATCGGAATGCTGTGTATCACTGTTCCGATGCTTCTGTTGGATTTTATTTTACCCGGAGCCTTCGGAGGCGGTGACAGAAGAATGCTTTACGGAACCGGCTTCCTTCTCGGGTGGCAGATACTTGTGGTGGGCTTCTTTATAGGAGCGGTCATTCAGGCGCTGGTTGCGGTAATACTTATGCTTACCAAGAAGAAAGGATGGAAATCACATATCCCCTTTGGACCGATGCTGTGTCTCGGAATGATAATTTCCTGTTTCGTGGGAAATGGACTTATTGAATGGTATATAAATGTTTTAAAGACGGCAATGGGAAATTGATAAAAATAACCCGATGAAGGAATTTCGTCGGGTTATTTTTTGACTATACTTTGACTATTCTATAGTATTATGTTATTTATTTTTCTTATCATTTGATTCTTCTGCTGCCTCGGTCGATGCAACGTCCGAAGATTCGGTTGATATAGCCTCTGATGCTGCTGCACTTGCAGCGGCTGCATTGGCAGCCTTCCTTGCGGCTTTTTTTGCCTTAAGTGATGCACGGAGTCTCTTAACAGGCTTTCTCAGTACAAGTAACCAGAAGAGAACTACGCATACTATAAGGATTGAGAGACCGATAACATTCTCTGCTGCCCAGATTACAAAATTCTGACAAGCATTCTTGAAATCTGCCCATCCGTTTTTGAAGGCCTGTGAGATTCTTTCGCCGAAGGTTTCCGGAACAGGCTCCTCATACTCGCGAACTTCGGCAATAGTAATATCTATATAACTGTAAGCAACATCATTATTGATGCTGTTCATACGTGTCTTGATCCTGTTGATGGAAACCTCAACCTCTGTAAGTCGTTCATCGATCATAAGAAGCGATTCCATATCATCCAGAGTTTTTGCTTCCTTCATCATTTCAAGATAGCTGGACCTTTTTGTCTCAAGAACTTCCAGCTCTGCACCGAGATCATTGTACTCCTGTGTCAGATTTGTTACATTCTGAGATTTGTTTAGTAATTCACCGATGGATCCGGAATTATCGAGGAATGTCTGATAGTTCTCTGATGGAACTCTGATAGTTGCGGAATAGTTATATAATACAGGAGTGGTTCCGTGACCGCCTGAAGTATATTCATTTTCATTTTCGATAAAGGCATTGTTATCATTGATCAGCTTTTTAAGATTCGTGATAGATGACTTATAGTCAAGAGTATCGAATCTGACACTGCAACGGTATATAAGTTTCTCCGCGTCAAGAGTCGGGAGCGTTGTGGTTGTATTACCGGAATCTGCAGCTCTTGAGGTATCTGACATGCCGTTGCTTTCTGCTTCATCATAGAATTCCTCCTCAGGCATGTCCTCAGTGTAATATTCTTCACCGCCTACATCATAATTTTCAAAAGATGCTTCTGTTGCAGCCTGAGTCATTGATAGATTGGTTTCATATGAGTAGTTATTTGCGGCAGACTTTAAATCATTTTTTTTGCCGCATCCCACAGGTACCAGCAGCATAGCCGCCATCATTGAAGAAAGAATTGTTTTTTTGAATAAATACTTCTTAACCATATTTATATCCTCCATAAAAATAAATACTTGTTTTTGTTCGTTTATATTTAGTATACGAACATAGAGAATAATTTTATGGAAAAAATTTAAACAATTTCAAGAATTGTATTAACCATAAGGTCATTCTGTTTTGGATTCATAAAACAGAAGCGGATATATTTGTCTGAAAGCCCCCTGAAATCATTGCATCTGCGGATGATTATGCCTCGCTGGTTACAATGCTCTGAAACTATTGATGAGTTTATATCATTGCTGAGAAGCTTTACCAGCATGAAGTTGGCATCCGGTTTAAAGAGCTTCAGATTCTTGGATGTTGACATAGCTCTGTATATAAGGCTTCTTTCAGTATGAATCAATGAGTGACCTTCTTTGATATATTCTTCATCCTTAAACATCACTGATGCTGCAATAGCTGAAATGGATGCAATATTATTCTTTGTAGTGGCAATATCAATCTTGTCCATCATTTCGGAATTGTTCATGATGGCATATGCAAATCTGAGCCCCGGAACCGCAAAGAATTTGGATACACTTCTGATAACAGCCATGTTGCTGTATTTATCCACCAATGATATGGAAGTAAAGTTCTTATAGTCATCAAGAAATTCAATATACATTTCATCTATAACGAGGAAAATATTAAGTTCCTTACATGCCTTAGCAAGTGCTTCGATATCCTGTAATTCAAGTTTTTTGGAGGTTGGATTGTTGGGGTGACTGATATAGATCACGTCGTAGGATTCATCCAGCTTGGAAATGAAATCTTCCATATCAAGAACAAATTCATTTTCCTCTTTCAGATCATAATAATCGACTTTACATCCGTATGAAGTAAGGACTCTCTCATATTCGGTAGGACCGGGAGACAAAAGAAGTGCTTTCTTCGGAAGAAGCTGACCTGCATAAAGTTTATAAAGATCGGATGATCCGTTTCCCATAACTATTTTTTCAAGCTCCACTCCCGTATATGAAGCAACCTCATTTTTGAGATTGTTATAGTAGATATCGGGATATTTCATTATGGAATCAATATTTTCGCTAATGGCTTTTTTAACGGACTCAGGAATTCCAAGGGGATTCAGGTTTGCGTTATACAGAATTGTGGGATATTGATCAATTCTAAGATTTTTCGAAGCCATTTGTAACACCTCCAAAATCAACTTTAAAATATAAATTATATCTGATATAATAAGTTGATTAATTATCTTTAAGATGGGGTAACCATCGGGTATATTCTACACGATAAATCATTAAGTGTCAAAAAAAACAGATTAGGTTTTATATCTAAAGAGGGAAAAAATGAAGGCTATCGTTGAACAATATGCAAAGGGTCAGTTTATAATAGACAGACCTGAAGTCGTAATATCAGAGAGATATTTCAAAATTAATATTGAAGCCGGAACTGTGTACTCGGGTGAGTTCACCGTAGAGTCCAAGAATAAGTATCCGATTAAAGGTCTCGTATACGACAGCAGATATCTGCTTCGTTTCGAAGATCATTCTTTTGTGTCCAGACACTTTGTTGTCAAGTATTCATATGATGCGACATGCCTTGAAGCGGGACAGAATTTCCGAGGACATATTAATGTAATAACTGACGGAGGAGAGTTCAAGCTTCCGTATGATATTAATATTGTTCAGTCCTGTGTTAAAAATCATGACGAAAGAATCGATGATCTGTTTAAATTTGCCGCGCTTGCCGAGAGAAGCTGGAAGGATGCTACAAGACTTTTTGTCGGTGATGAATTCAAACGTACCTTCATAGATAAAGACTCTCAGATTAAAAGAGTATATGAAAGCCTCATGGAAAGCCGTTCTGTTGATCAGGCTATGGAAGAGTTTCTGGTTATGGTATCTAAAAAAAGAACGGTTACTCTTTCGGTTGCTAAGGCAAAGATAGATATAGAGATGCCGACCGAGACGGAAAGTATCATGGTGGAAATCTCGAAGAATACCTGGGGATATACTTATTCCGATATCAGGAGTGATTCCGAATTTATCATTCCGGCAAAGAAATCAATTTCCTCACATGACTTTACGGCAAATAAATGCTCCCTCAGAGTATATATTTCTCCGGAACATGTTCCGGAAGGAGAAAACAGCGGTAAGCTCATTATAGAAAATATATATCAGAAGATAGAGATAGATATTCACCTGTCTAAACCTCAGAAGCCAAGAGACAATCAGCAGAGCCGCATCAGAGAGCAGCGCTATAAGAAGGCAAAGGTTGCGGTAACAAGGGCATATCTTGATTTCAGAATGGACAGGATAAATCTTGCAGATTATACAAGCAGAACCATGGAAGCCCTGAATGTTCTGAATGAGCTTGAGTCAGAAGAGAATCTTTACAGACTCGGCATAATGCATATGAATATTCTCAATGGAGATTACAGCAGGGTTGAGCAGGAATTTTTGCGTATTGAGGCAGATGTTGATAAGAGTCAGATGAGCAGTCAGCAGATGTGTTACTATGAGTACCTCAGAGCACTGATTCAGAGAGATAATGATTTTACTGAGAAGGTTGCCAATCTTATCAGAAGATATTACAGAACCGATTCTCCGAAGATGTTCTATTTCTGGCTTCTGCTTTTTGTGGATCCGGTTTACAGTGAGGACAAGTCCCAGCTTTATAAAGAGCTGACGGATATGTATATGAATGGTGAAAACAGCCCTATCATGTACTTCGAACTCTGTAATATCCTGAATGAAAATCCCATGCTTCTCAAAAAGCTCGGAGAGTTTGAAATCACAGTGATCAAATGGGGTCTCAGACATAAGTACATATCAGATGATGTTCTGCTGGAGTTCGTAAAACTGGCAGGAAAAAACAGAGACTTCAATAAACAGATATTTGATGCACTTCGTCAGGTTTATGATAAGAACGAAGAGGAGCTGCGTGCGGAAAGATTAAGAGCCCAGGTGTGGTCAACCTCGTCTCCGGTCAAGAAGAAAACTTCGGAAATACTGGACATTCCGCTTAAATCTGAAGGAAATGATTTTGAATATGGCAGATATACGGCGGCTGAGAGATACAGTAATCTGGTAGAGGAAGAAAAAGATGAAGAGAGTATAGATGAGGATGCCGCCGAAAATGCTCTCGGCATTATCGATGAAGATTTTGAGAATAATTCAGAGGATGACGGCGATGAATATCTCTATGATTCGGAATCATCGGGTCTGGATAAAATATTTGCCACCAAGGAATACTGGGCCGGCGACAGTTCGGAGAAGGACGACACAGCTCTTGTTGATGCGGTAAATGAGAAGCTGGAGCTTGATAAGAGTGAGATAAATCCTTCCGAGGAAAGGTTCGATGAAGCGGTAAGGGCAGATGAGGCAGAAAAGTTATCCCGTAAGGAAAATGAGAATCTGTCAGTTCTCGGTTCGATCTGTTCTATGCTTATTTCCGCAAATATGCTGGATAATAAGTATCATCGCTTCTATAAGGCAGCAATTGAAAAATCCTTAAAGTTTATAGGACTTAATGAATGTTACATTCGAAGCATGAACAGGAGCAGATATGATCTGATCCCGTCATCAGTGCTTATGTACCTTAATTACAAGAATACCCTTACTGAAGATGAGCTGGCATATCTTTATGCAAATGTTATCTTCAACAAGTCGGAGCACATGAAGATATACCATGAATATGCACCGACAATGGAAGACTTCATGGAGCAGATGATCGTCAAGGGCCGCGTTAACGATGACCTTACCGTCATCTATGATGAATTCCTTGAGCCGGACAGCGTAAGCTCTATGTATGCAGGGAAGCTTATAAATATTATCTTCAGGAGAAAGATTGTCTGCGCCAATAAGAAGGTCAGGGCGGTTGTCATTTCCCATGAAGAACTGCAGGATATTCAGAGAGTACCTCTTGTAAATGGTGAGGCATATGTGGAAATTCTGTCCGATAATGCTTCCATAGTATTTGAGGACAATAACGGAAACAGATATGCAGGATCAATTCCATATCATTTTGAGAGGATAGTGGATGAGAAGGCTTACATCCCTATTTGCCGGGAATACAGCCCGAGAGATTACAGAGTGCTCCTGTTTAACTATGAGAATATGGGACAGTTCACTTATAAGAGTGCCAAGGAAGTGAATGCTGCCAGAGATATTATCATGTGCGATGAGATATCCCACGATTATAAGCAGCAGGCGTGCTTAAATATTATTGAGTATTACCATGAAAACCTTGACACGGATGTGCTGGCAAAATATCTGAACAGGCTGGATATAGAATATCTGACACATGCAAATGCCAGAACGATCATTACATATCTTATTGATATGAATATGTTCGATAAGGCATTTCAGGCTGTTAAGCTCTACGGCTTTAACGAGCTGGATGTAAATGAGCTGTTCAGGCTGGCGGATTACGGTGTTACCGATTCCGAAGGGTTCCTGAATGAAGACCTTATGTCTATCTGTCTAAACCTTTATAAGACAGGTACAGTAAATGGAAATATTCTCGGATATATTACTTCTAATTTCAAGGGAAGTCTGGACGAGCTTTCATCACTGTTCAAGCTGGCCAAGGACAGAGTGTCGGATATAATTCCGCTGGCCGAGAACACGCTGGCACAGATGATGTTCTCAGGCTCATATCTTGAATATATTTATGATATTTTCTCAACTTATTATTTGGGAAGAAGCAGGGGGCTTGTAGTTAAGGCCTTCCTCAGACTGTCGGCTCATGATTACCTGGTAAATGATACTCAGGTGCCGAATCACATCCTCGAGGACCTGTTCCAGGAAATGTGGAAAGGAAATATCGATGATGAAGTATCCGCAATGGCACTGCTTTTATACTTCAGCAGGCTGGAAAGATATAATGACAATCAGCGTAAGTGGATATCGGAAAATGTTGAGCGCTTCGTGGATGCCGGTAAGATTATGCCGTTCTTCAAGAAGTTCGGCAGCTTCATAAAGCTTCCACAAGATGTTTATCTTAAAACGTATCTTATATATAAGACAGAAAATGTACGTCATGTATTTGTAAAATACAGCTTTGACACCGGAACAAGGTCGAAGCAGAAGACCGAGAGAAAGAGACTTGAAGAGGTTGTGGATGGCGTATATGTTATGGAATTTGTCATATTCCACGGTGAAAGACTTGTATATTCCATAGAGGATGACCCTAACGGAAATGCCAAGATAATAGAAAGTGAAGTCCTTAAGAAGAAGTCATTTAACCAGAAGAATATCAACAGATTCGAGATGATCAACAGCATGCTGGTAAAACAGGAAATGCGTGATGATAAGGCATTATTGGAAGATCTGGATGTTTATATAAATACGGTGCATTTGTTCGAAGAGAATCTGAACATACTGTAACTGTTTAATCAGAAAGGAACTTAAAATGTCAGAGTTATATTATATTGGAATGGATCTGTGCTCAGACTTTACACAGCTGTCATATTATAATGATATCAAGCGTGAGCCGGAATCCGTCAGCCAGTTGAATAACAAGGATACATACCTTATGCCGAATATCCTTTTCTACAGTCTTGAATCCCAGCGCTGGTACGTGGGCGGAGAGGCATCGGAAGCCAGATTTTCCGAAGAGGGGATCATGGTGGACAGCATTTTCGAAAACCTTAAAAGCGACGACAAGGTTGTGGTGGGAGATCTGGAATTTACATATCCGCAGTTGTTTCTAATGATGGTAAAGCTTCATATAGATTCTTTCTTATACAGATATGAATCCGCTGAGATTAAAAAGCTGGTAATCTCCATTCCCGAGTATGATCCTCAGATATTCAAATTATTGTCCGAGCTTTATAAGGAAATGGGTGTACTTAGGGACAGGATAGAGATAACCAGTCATCTTGACAGTGGTTTGTTCTATATATTTAATCAGCCGCGGGATTTATGGAATAATTCTGTTGCGCTGTATGATTACAGCTCGGACGGACTGCATTACTATAGGATAGATATGTCGAGAAGCAGAAAGCCGGAAACGGTTACGGTTCAGCATGAAGATTATTCTTCCCAGATTTCCATGTCCAGATACGGAAATGATACATATCAGATGGATATTGATTTCAGTAAAATAGCTGAATATGAGCTGAAAAAGGCATATATTTCATCTGTATTCCTTACAGGTGTAGGTTTCTCAAATAAGTGGATGAAGAAGTCCACAAATGTTCTGTGTCAGGGAAGAAGAGTTTTCGTAGGACAGAATATTTATACAAAAGGTGCCTGCTACAGAGCCGTAGGCGGGGAATATGCCAGCTTCTATGAAGACTTTTTCGTTGAGACCAAGGAAAATGTACTTTTCGATGTGGGAATTGCTCTTGATGAAGAGGATGAAGGCTTTGTTCCTATCGTAAATGGTGGTAAGCAGTGGTATAACACCTATGGTAAGATTTGCGTGATTCTTGATGATACCGATAAGATTACCATAGTATACAGGAATCATCATACAGAGGAAGAGAAGCGGGAAACCGTGAGAATTCACGGACTGCCCAAGAGACCGAACAAAACCACAAAGCTCAGTCTTGAAGTTGAATTTGACGATCCGCATTCGGGAGCGGTTATCATAAAGGATCTGGGCTTTGGCAAGCTCTTCCCCACAACAAATAAAATATACAGAAAGGAGTTCAGCATCTGATGTCAAAGGTAATATTATGTACTTCGAAAACCGCGGAAACTCCTTTTACATTTCTCAACACCAAGGTTGAAATATATACATATGAGGAGCTCTGCTTCTACATTTTCAATAATACGGTGCTTATAAGCAAGTCGGTTCTGTCGGAGAAGCTGTTTAATTTTATCAGAGATGAACTGGGCATGGATGAGCTGGCAGACAAGCTCACAAGTCTGATGAACAAGACTACATATGCACAGGATCTGCTGATAGAGATTCTCAATGCAGGGGACTATTATACAACCGAGGAAATCAAGACCTATGCGGCAGCATGGCAGAAATACCGTAAACTGGGAAAGCTGCAGAAGGCAAAGCTTAAGGCTGACGGATATCTGGCATATAGAAGATATATAAAAGCTGCGACTCTCTATGATGAGATCTTGGATGATGTTACCGAAGAAACCGATTCGGAATTTCTCGGAAATGTATATCATAACAGGGCGGTTGCCGCAGCAAATAATCTGGATATAGATGATGCAAAGAAATATTTTCTTTTGGCATATGAACATAACAATAACCCGGATTCACTTAAGGGCTATTTTTACACTATTGCCACCAGAGAGGACACTACCACTCTGAAAGAGGAAATACGTATCAGAGGACTGGAGGACAAGTATTTTGAAGATATTATGGCTGAAATCGGAGATTCAAAATCCGATGTTCAGGAGATGACCATATTTGCAATGCTTCAAAGGGCTGTCTATAACAGACTCAATAAGGATATGACGGATTATGATAAGAGAATGGATATAATCCTTGCACAGCTGAAGGATGAATTCAGAGAGCAGAGTATATAGCATAACAGTCCGTATATTTATATAGACAAACTTTAAAATAAAAAATGGAAAGAGGAAAAAAGAGATGAGTAAGGATTTGGCAAAGACATACGACCCGGCGGGAATAGAAAAAAGGCTTTATGATAAGTGGGTCGGGAAGGGATATTTTCATGCAGAGGCAGATAGAAGTAAAAAGCCTTTCACAATTGTGATGCCACCTCCGAATATAACGGGACAGCTTCATATGGGACATGCACTGGATAATACCATGCAGGATATCCTCATTCGTATGAAGAGAATGCAGGGCTATAATGCCCTCTGGCAGCCCGGAACAGATCATGCGGCGATTTCCACAGAGGTTAAAATAATAAATGCGCTTAAAGAACAAGGAATTGACAAGAAAGATCTTGGAAGAGAAGGATTCCTTGAAAGAGCCTGGGAATGGCGCAAGGAATATGGTGGACGTATCGTAACACAGCTTAAACGACTCGGATCGTCAGCTGACTGGGACAGAGAACGTTTTACCATGGATGAAGGAAACAATAAAGCCGTTAATACAGTATTTAAGAAGCTTTATGATAAGGGATGGATATATAAGGGTTCAAGAATTGTAAACTGGTGTCCGGTATGCCGCACATCCATTTCTGATGCAGAGGTTATACATGAAGAGCAGGAAGGACATTTCTGGCACATCAATTATCCGGTTGTGGGAGAAGAGGGCAGATTTGTTGAGATAGCTACAACACGTCCGGAAACTCTTCTCGGAGATACTGCTGTTGCAGTAAATCCGGAGGATGAAAGATATTCGGATATTATTGGCAAGACACTGCTTCTTCCGCTTGTTAACAGAGAAATTCCGGTAATTGCGGATTCTTATGTTGATAAAGAATTCGGAACAGGATGTGTTAAGATCACACCGGCACATGATCCTAACGATTTTGAAGTTGGAAAGAGACACAACCTTCCGGAAATCAATATCATGAACGATGATGCTACCATCAACTGTCCTGAAACAAGATATCACGGTATGGACAGGTATGAGGCACGTAAAGCCGTTCTTGAGGATCTTGAAAGTCAGGGACTTCTTGTAAAGGTTGTTCCGCATATACACAATGTCGGAACCCATGACCGCTGCAATACAACGGTAGAACCGCTTGTAAAGCCTCAGTGGTTTGTTAAAATGAGCGATATGGCGATTCCGGCAAGAAAAGCAGTTGAAGAAGGAAAGATCAAGCTTGTTCCCGAAAGGATGAACAAGGTTTATTATAACTGGCTGGATAATATCCGTGACTGGTGCATTTCCAGACAGCTCTGGTGGGGACACAGAATACCGGCATGGTATTGTGATGACTGCGGAGAGACAGTGGTAGATATGTCAGCGCCGTCGGTATGTCCGAAGTGCGGCTGTACTCATCTGACACAGGATGAAGATACGCTTGATACATGGTTCTCTTCAGCACTCTGGCCGTTTTCCACAGTGGGCTGGCCGGATACGGAATCTGAGGATTATAAATATTTCTTCCCTACAGATGTGCTGGTAACCGGTTACGATATCATATTCTTCTGGGTAATCAGAATGGTATTCTCATCCATCGAGCAGACCGGTCAGGTGCCGTTCCATACAGTTCTTTTCCATGGACTTGTCAGAGATGATCAGGGAAGAAAGATGAGTAAATCCCTGGGTAACGGAATCGATCCTTTGGAAATTATCGATAAATATGGTGCAGATGCCCTTAGATTCATGCTTATTACGGGAAATGCTCCGGGTAATGATATGAGATTTATCTGGGACAGACTGGATGCAAGCCGTAATTTTGCAAACAAAATATGGAATGCTTCCCGTTTCATAATGATGAATATGGATAAAGCCAAAGAAGAAGGGCTCACTGAAGACGCTATCGACAGTGTTAAGCTTTCTGATCTGACCATGGCCGATAAATGGATTCTCAGTAAAGCTAACCAGCTTGCACTGGATGCAACTGACAATATGGAAAAATATGAGCTGGGAATTGCTGCGGATAAGATTCATGATTTCTTATGGGATGAATTCTGTGACTGGTATATCGAGATGGTTAAGCCGAGACTCTGGGCTGAGAATGATACCAGCAAGGCTGCAGCTCTGTGGACGCTTAAGAAGGTTCTGGGAATCGGACTTAAGCTGCTGCACCCATATATGCCATTTGTTACAGAGGAGATATATTGTACTCTTACCGACGAGGAATCGATTATGATTTCATCGTGGCCTGAGTTTAATGAAGAATATCAGTTTAATGAAGAGGCTGATAAGGTTGATATCATAAAAGAAGCCGTACGTGCTATAAGAAATATCCGTACAGAAATGAATGTGCCGCCATCAAAGAAGGCAGGAGTTATAGTAGTATCGGATAAAGAAGAAGTACGTAAGGTATTTGAAGAAAGTAATGCATTCTTCGGTACTCTCGCATATGCAAGTAGTATTGCCACTCAGGCAGATAAGACAGGAATTGCAGAGGATGCGGTATCGGTTGTCATTCATAATGCGGTTATCTACATGCCTTTTGCCGAATTGGTAGATGTATCGAAGGAGATTGAGAGACTGGAAAAAGAAAAAGCACGTCTTGAGAATGAGATAAAACGTGGTGAAGGAATGCTTGGTAATCCGAATTTCGTCGGAAAAGCACCGGCAGAAAAGGTGGAAGCTGAGAAAGCCAAGCTTCAGAAGTATAAAGAAACATACGAGCAGGTTCTCGAAAGAATTGCCCAGCTTGTATAAATTTAAAAGACAGAGGGTCATAGACAGATTTAAATGAGCAACGAGAGAAGAATCAAAGGAAAAATTAGATATCTGATTATCGTGCCTATCATAATGGCGCTGATACTTATGGGTATAAGTGTCTTTATGTTCGGACCGTATTCCAGGAAGGGACTGATATGCCTGCTCATCATAGCGGTATACATCATTCTGGTGATCATAGCCTATATCAGGCTTATGCCTGTAATAAATTCCACGATGGTGGAGTATGCGCTTGAACAGGGAAAAATCCAGAATGAACTGCTTCGTGAACTGGCCATTCCTTATGTGATTCTGGACACGGACGGCCATGTGATGTGGGCAAATTCCAAATTCTATGAAACCATAGGAGTAAGGGATAAAAAGCACATAAAGAAGCCCATTGATGCATATTTTCCGCAGCTTGTTCCCAGCGTATATGAAAGTGGCGAGCGTATGGAAATGGATATTGAATACGGTGACAGGCTGTTCAATGCTCAGATCAGACGCGTGGATCTTACAAATGTATTTCTTGAGGATAAATCCGAGCACAAGGATGATGAGATAGTAATAGCAGTTTACCTTTTTGATGAAACGGAGCTTAGAAATCTGAAAAAGGAAAATGAGGACCAAAAACTGGTTGCGGGACTCGTATATATCGATAATTACGATGAAGTAATGGATTCTCTCGAGGATGTTAAGCATTCAATTCTTAATGCTCTGGTTGACAGAAAAATCAATATGTATCTGTCAAATGCAGATGCTATCGTAAGACATATAGAAAATGATAAATATTTCTGTGTATTCAGGCAGAAATATATGCAGATGCTGAAGGATGACAAGTTTGCTCTCCTGGATGAAGTAAAGAGCATAAATGTCGGAAATGAGATTGCCATGACTCTCAGTATGGGTCTTGGTATGGGTTCCGATAATTTTATTGAGGACTATGAATATGCCAAGGTTGCCATCGGACTGGCTCTGGGACGAGGCGGAGATCAGGTGGCAGTTAAGGCCGGAGACCAGGTTACCTATTACGGAGGAAAGAGTGCCGGAACAGAGAAAACGACCAGAGTTAAAGCGAGGGTAAAGGCTCAGGCATTCGAGGAACTTCTTGTAGGAAAAGAAAAAGTTATCATAATGGCACATAAGAGACCTGATTCCGATGCCTTTGGTTCCGCAGTAGGTGTATACAGGCTTGTAACATCTCTGGGCAAGAAGGCATATATAGTGCTGAACGAAGTGACTGATGCCATAAAGCCGGTGGTTTCGACATTTAATAACAGCAATTACAGCGATATGATAATTAACTCCGAGCAGGCACTTGGCATGGTTGACAGCCAGACTATGCTGGTCGTGACAGATGTTAACAGACCAAGCATGACAGAATGCGAAGAGCTTATATCACGTGTTACTACAGTGGTTGTATTTGATCATCACAGACAGACAAATGAGGCAATACAAAATGCTACGCTCTCATATATTGAGCCATTTGCCTCGTCTGCATGCGAGATGATTGCCGAAATGTATGAATATATGTCTGAAACACCGAAGCTGCGTCAGCAGGAAGCCGATGCCATGTATGCAGGAATACTTATAGATACAGATAATTTCCTGGTAAAAACAGGTGTGAGAACCTTCGAAGCCGCTTCATTCCTGAGAAAGTCCGGAGCGGATGTTACCAGAGTAAGAAAGATGTTCAGAAGCTCTATGACAGAACTTAAGGAAAGGGCAGAGGGAATCAGTAATGCTGAGATATATATGAACAGCTTTGCACTTTCTTATATAGATCAGGATCCGGAAAGCGATGATGCACCTACGGTTCCGGTGGCAAAAGTTGCAAATGAACTGCTGAATGTAGTTAATGTAAAAGCATCTTTCGTTGTTACCGAGGCGGATAACGGGATATTATATGTATCTGCCCGTTCCATAGGAGATATAAACGTTCAGGTTATCATGGAGCGATGGAGCGGCGGAGGACATGCAAATGTTGCGGGAGCGCAGCTTGAGGGAAAGAAGAAAGAAGAATTCTTCGATGAACTGAAGGCTGTGCTGAAAGAAATGTATGAAAGCGGGGAAATCTAAATGAAAGTTATATTACTGGTTGATGATAGAAAACTTGGGAAAAAAGGTCAGATAATCGAAATAAACGACGGATATGCCAGAAATTATGTGCTTCCTAAGAAAGTGGGAATAGAGGCAACACCGAAGAATATAAATGACTGGAAGCTGAAAAAACAGCATGAGGATAAGGTGGCAGCTGAAAAGCTTGCTGAGGCTGAGGCTCTTGCAGCTGAGCTGAAGGATAAGCAGGTGGTTGCCAAAATGAAGGTAGGAGCCGGGGGAAAAACCTTCGGTTCGGTTTCAACCAAGGAAATAGCCGAATTGATAAAGCAGCAGCTCGGTTATGATTTTGATAAAAAGAAGCTGGTTTTGAAGGATCCGGCAAAGGGAATCGGAGGATATCAGGTTGGAATAAAGCTTCATCCGGAGGTAACAGCCCAGATATTACTTAATGTGGTTGAGGAGGTATAATCCCTATGGCGGAGGAAGAGGTAATAAAAAGAATCCCACCGCATGATGACGAAGCCGAAAGAAGTGTAATAGCGTCAATGATCATTGACAGAGAGATGGCGTCAGAGATTATTTCCATACTTGACAAGGAAGATTTTTATGTAGCCGCATATGGAACCATGTATCAGGCGTTATCGGAGCTGACCCTCGGCGGGCAGGCTGTTGATGAACTCATACTTGCCAATAAGCTAAAGGAAATGGGAGCTCCCGAAGAGATGTGCCGTACAGATTATATAACGGACATAGTTATGCAGCTTACCACTTCGGCTTTTGCAGTTGATTATGCAAATATTGTTAAGAATAAGGCCGGTCTGAGAAGAATGATCAGAGTGGCTGACGGAATTTCAAAAAGCTGTTATGAAGGAAGTAAATCCGCAGATGCTATAACAGCAATGGCAGAGGACCAGATATTTAAGCTGATCCAGAATATGAATAAAAGATCTGATTATACACCGATCAGAAATGTGCTTATAAATGTTATCGGAGAGATTGAGGAAGCTTCCAGACACAGAGGCAGGG
>CAMOCO010000010.1 GCA_946610715.1 uncultured Clostridia bacterium
TTATTCTTAAATTGTTAGTGGTGGTTAGCCACAAGTATAATAAAAGGGAGGTATATTATGGATTCATCAAAAAAATATGTTGCTGAGTTTTTCGGAACATTCATTCTTGTATTTATCGGCTGCGGAACAGCAATGCTGGTGGGATGTGATGCCGTATACGGAGGCGGCTATGTGCTTACAGCTTTTGCCTTCGGTCTTGCTATCATAGCACTGGCTTACAGCGTAGGAAACATCTCCGGCGGACATGTTAATCCGGCAGTTTCTCTGGCTTTTCTTCTTACAAAGCAGATGAGCGTAGGAGATTTCTGCGGATATCTGGTTTCTCAGGTTTGCGGAGCCCTCGCAGGAAGCGGACTTCTGGCAATGATCTTCAGCCTTTCCGGAATCGAAGATAAAACAGGCGGTTACGGAACAAACGGACTCGGAAATATCAACGGAAGCGTTGCTGCAGGTATCATAATCGAATGTGTACTTACATTTATCTTTGTTCTCTGCATTCTGGGAGTTACATCACCTAAGCGTACACATGGCTCATTCGGAGGACTTATCATAGGCCTTACCCTTGTGGGCATTCACATTCTGGGTATCGGACTTACGGGAACATCTGTAAATCCCGCAAGAAGCCTTGGTCCCGCAATCGTTGCAGCTATATCCGGTAACACGGCACCTATATCAGTTATCTATGTATTTATCATCGGACCTTTCATAGGTGCGGCACTTGCAGCACTTGTATTCACATTCCTGGAAGGAAAGATCGAGAAGGACTGATTATAACTGACCGATAATAAAATGATAAAAAAGTGTCCGGAATCAAACCAGTGATTCCGGACATTTTTTAAATATTTCTCTGCTTAAGTCTCTGTCTTGCTATGGATCTTCTGAGTGTTGCCTCAGCCAGCGCATATTCCGTAATACTTCTCTTCTGAAGTATTATCTCTCTCGCTTCCTCAGCTCTCTGAATTGCTCTTTCCTCATCTATCTCATCGGGCCATTCAGCCGAATCCACCAGAATAAGTACATCATTATCCTCGATTCTCATCATTCCCGATGCCACTGCAGCAAAATAATCGGTATTGGGAGACAGCTCCCTGATCCCTCTTATACCGCTGCCGTAAGTCGTCTCACTGCCGGTATGGAACTTAATCTCTCCTTCCATAATGGCAATGGCCATATTCTGATGTCCCGCAAGCACACCATATCTGCCGTTAATATCCGGCACAACGATGGACTCAACATCTCCTTCATAAAACGGATTATCAGCCTCGTATATTCTTAAGTGAAATGTCCTCATAGCCAAATCCTCTTACAGCGGCTCTGCCGCCCTAAAATCTTTTACAATGTTTCTGCCTTCTTTACGGCATCTTCAATGGTTCCCACATTATAGAATGCCAGTTCCGGAAGTGAATCATGCTTTCCTTCAAGAATCTCCTTAAAGCCCCTTACTGTTTCGGAAATAGGAACAAATACGCCCTGATTTCCCGTAAATTTCTCAGCAACAAACATAGGCTGCGACAGGAATCTCTGTATCTTTCTCGCACGGTTAACGACCTTCTTATCATCATCCGAAAGCTCATCCATGCCAAGAATGGCAATGATATCCTGAAGTTCGATATATTTCTGGAGACATTCCTGTACTCCACGGGCTACATTATAATGCTCCTCCCCAACGAATTCCGCCTCCAGAATTCTTGAGGTTGAACCTAAAGGATCAACTGCAGGATAGATACCCTGCTCAGCTATCTGACGACTGAGAACCGTTGTAGCATCCAGATGGGTAAATGTTGTTGCAGGTGCCGGATCCGTAAGATCATCGGCAGGTACGTAAACCGCCTGAACCGATGTAACAGAACCAAGGGAAGTAGAAGTAATCCTCTCCTGAAGTTCGCCCATCTCCTGCGCAAGCGTAGGCTGGTAACCAACCGCAGAGGGCATACGTCCCAGAAGTGTTGAAACCTCTGAACCTGCCTGCACAAATCTGAAAATATTATCTATAAAGAGAAGCACATCCTTATTTTCTGTATCTCTGAAATATTCAGCCATTGTAAGTCCCGTCAAGGCAACTCTCATACGCACTCCGGGAGATTCATTCATCTGGCCGAAAACCATGGCAGTCTTATCAATTGTTCCGCTTTCCTGCATTTCATTCCACAGATCATTTCCTTCACGACTTCTCTCACCTACACCGGTGAAAATAGAATATCCGCCATGTTCCATGGCAACATTGTGGATCAATTCCTGAATCAGAACTGTCTTACCGACTCCGGCACCGCCGAAAAGGCCTATCTTGCCGCCCTTCGCATAAGGCTCCAAAAGGTCAATAACCTTTATACCTGTCTCAAGAACCTCAACTGCCACATTTTGACTGCTGAAATCAGGAGCCTGCCTGTGAATATTCCACCTCAGAGCATCCTCCGGAATATTTGCGCCACCGTCTATCGGATCTCCCAAAACGTTGAACATTCTTCCGATGGTATTTTTGCCTACGGGAACCTTGATACCGTCGCCTGTTGCCGTAACTTCCATACCTCGGGACAATCCCTCGCTTTGAGAAAGGATGATACATCTCACCTGACTCTTACCCAGAAGCTGAGCAACCTCCATAACTCTCTTCTCACCGCCGACGGTTACATAGAGCGCTTCCCTCAGCTTCGGTATTCTATCATTCTTAAATTCTACATCTATTACAGGTCCCGAAACCTGAATAATTTTTCCTTTACTCAAGGTTTTCTTCCTCCTTAAGTCTGTTTCTCTTTAAAGCCTTTGCACCGGCAGCAACCTCGGTTATCTCCTGAGTTATGGCCGCCTGTCTTACACGGTTATACTCCAGCTCCAGATCCTGAAGGAGCTCCTCTGCATTGCTGTTGGCATTATCCATGGCAATCATTCTTGCATTCTGCTCGGCACAGAAGCTGTCAACCAGCGCACCGTATATATATCCCGAAACATATCCGGGTATAACGTGATTAAGCACCGTCTCCACATCAGGATTAAAATGCATATTTACATATTGTTCAACTCTCTGACCATCCTTTTCGATGAAGTTACCACGGTCAAAGGGCAGAACCCTGTCCATTCTTACTACGGACTGCAGTTCATTTTCCATATCGCTGTAAATGATTCTTATCTCATCTACATTTCCGCTGTCATATTCCTCAAGCAGCTGATAAGCGATTCTTCTGGCACGTTCAAATGTCGGATTCTGCGCAGTATAAAGAAATGACTGCTTTATGGGAATATTATGTCTGGTAAAATAATGCCTTCCGAACTCACCGACCACATAAAGCTCCGTCTTCTTATGCTTCTTAAGCGCCGTCTCAGCTTCCTTAATCACATTCTGGTTATATGCACCGGCAAGACCTTTATCAGCCGTAACCACCAGGTAGGCATATTTTTCAGCCTCATGCCTTCCGTCCTCAGGATAGAAATATTTACTCTTCACATTCTTCCTGCTCTGGAATATCCTCTTTATCTCTGTCTCGATCATCTTAAAATACGGACGGGTATTTTCCAGCTCGGCCTTTGCCTTACGCATCTTTGTAGAGGATATAAGATACATTGCATTTGTAATCTTCTGAGTATTACTAACGCCGTTTATTCTATTTTTTATATCTCTTACATTTGCCATATTTATCTCATTATATTTTTATCCGGAGATTACAGAATCTCATCGGTAATATTATATCTCTTCTTATAATAATCATGGAACTTTCTTGCTTCGGTGATTATTTCTTCTTTATCGTCATCACTTAGCTGTCCCATCTTATCAAGACCTTCACAGAGAGACATTTCATTTTCATGGAAATAATCCAGAAGCTTACCTCTGAAATCAAGGATCTTATTAAGCGGAATATCCTGCATCACCTTGGCAATGGCAGCCACAAGGATTATTATCTGCTCATGAGGTTTAAAGGGGCTGTTCTGTGCCTGACGAAGAAGCCTCATAAGTCCCTGTCCGTAAGCAAGCTGTCTCTTGGTCGCGTCATCCAGATCACTTGAAAACTGGGTGAATACTTCCATTTCCCTGAACTGTGCAAGATCCAGCCTGATGGAGCCCGCAGCTTTCTTCATGGCTTTTGTCTGAGCCGCACCACCTACACGGGATACGGAAAGTCCTATATTGACCGCCGGTCTCTGACCTGCGAAGAAAAGATCTGATTCAAGGAACAGCTGTCCGTCTGTAATGGAAATGATGTTGGTCGGAATATAAGCCGACACATCGCCTGCCTGAGTTTCTACAATAGGCAGAGCGGTGATGCTTCCTCCGCCCAGCTCATCCGAAAGTCTGGCCGCTCTCTCAAGAAGTCTTGAGTGAAGATAGAATACATCTCCGGGATATGCCTCACGACCCGGGGACCTTTCCAGCAGCAGACTCATTGCTCTGTATGCTATGGCATGTTTTGACAGATCATCATATATTATAAGGACATCCTTACCTTTATACATAAAGTACTCGCCCAGAGCACAGCCCGAATATGGAGCTATATACTGAATCGGCGCAGAGTCACTGGCTGTTGCCGCTACGACTATTGTATAATCCATGGCACCATGTTTGGTAAGATTTCCCACCAGCTGCGCTATGCTTGAAGCCTTCTGACCTATGGCTACATAGATACAGATAACTCCGTTACCCTTCTGATTAAGGATTGTATCTATGGCAATCGACGTCTTACCGGTCTGTCTGTCACCTATTATGAGCTCTCTCTGCCCTCTTCCGATGGGGAACATGGAATCTATGGAGAGAATACCTGTATTCATCGGAGTATCAACCGACTGTCTTTTAAGTATTCCGGGAGCCGGAGTCTCTATAGGTCTGTAGCTGTCCGCATTTATCGGACCTTTTCCATCTATGGGATCTCCAAGTGGATCCACAACTCTTCCTATAAAATTCTCGCCTACTGGAATACCGGCAGTCTTCTTGGTACGTCTTACTCTGTCACCTTCTACAACATCATCATCCTTACCGAAGAGAATGATGCCGACCTCCTTCGCTCTGAGATCCTGAACCATTCCCTTTACACCGGAATCAAATATTACGATCTCACCATATTCCGCCGAATCAAGACCTGATGCAACAACTATTCCGTCACCTACAGTTTTAACACGGCCTTCCTCTTCGGCTATGGGTTCAAGGGACCATTCCTCAATGGATGTTTTTATGAGTGTTACAAGATCGGGAGCATCCTCTGCAGTACGGTTAATATCATACCTGCCTTCACCTGCTGCGGAACCGCCTGTTCTTATACCCTCCAGAAGATCCCTGAATTGGGCAAATCTTCCGGCTTCGGTCCAGTCATATATATCATCTCCGGCAACAAGCTTAAAGCCTTTTGTCAGAGTCCTGTCACAGATCCATTTAAGATCTACTGTTTTATCATATTTTTTTGAGAGAAAATCCACGAACCTGTCTTTTTGTTCCGAACTTGGTTCCTTTGCCGCATATATGACGCACTCCAGGATTTCCCCATTTACATTAGGCTCCTGTGCCATCTTCTATACTCCTTTCAGCACCCTCAAGGAACTTATCATAAACTGCCGATGTATCGCCGGACAGGATCATCTTCTGTGCGGCATCCTCGATAAGTCTGGTAATCTCGCCCTTTGCAGTTTCCAGGATTTCAGCCTTTTCCAGCTCAGCAGACTTTTTAGCCGCATTAATGATACTTATTGCTTCCGCCTTTGCATCTGCTTCACTCTGATCTCTGGCAGCACTCATTTCCTTGGACATAGCTCTCTTTTTCTCTGCTATCTCATTATCGGCATCATCAAGTTTCTTTTTATATTCAGCCTCAAGCTTTTCGGCATTTGCAAGCTTCTCGGAAGACTCTTCGTCCTGTTTCTTATACTCTTCCTGTCTTGCCTCCATGAACTTCTTTACAGGACCATATAACAGTATATAAAGCCCCGTAAACAGAATTGTAAAGTTAAGCAGGTGTAGCAAAATCTGCTGTATATCTATACCTAACATATCTTATCTCCTTATAATTTCGGATTTTCCGGCTATCATCTTCGCTCAGCTGATACTTAAACACCTTACATTACGAAGATTATAAGAATAGCAACAATAAGTGCGTAAATAATAGCAGTCTCGATAAATACCAGACCGAGCATAAGAGATGTTCTGATCTTACCTTCTGCCTCAGGCTGTCTGGCAATGGCCTCTGATGACTTGGATACTGACATACCCATGGCAACCGCACCACCGCATGCAGCAAGTCCTACAACGATCGCAGCTCCGATCGCTTTACCCTTGGTCTGCTCTGCAGCAGCCGTATCAACAGTCTGAGTGGTTTCAGCAGCCTCTGCATCAGCCTCTGCGACAGCAACCGTCTTCTTATCCTCAGCAGCCTTTACGGTAGAAGGCTGAATGAAGCTGTATACAGCAGCCGCAAAAAGTATCATTACCAGAACTACAGGTATCTTCTTAAAAAGTTTCATAATCTTATTAACCTCCGTAATATGAGTTTTTTATTCTATAATTATCAAATGTTACTTACACCGCAGCAGCATCGGGGTTTTTACCCTTAATTTTCTTCGGTTTTTTCTCATGCACCTCCGAAACCTCTCCGTAATAAACCGATGTCAGCATCGTAAGGACATAGGTCTGGATGAGAGCATGAAGCAGTGTAAACAGAACACCGACGACAACAGGAAGTACAAAACTGAGAGTAATGTAATAATATACAAGTTCCGTAACCAGCATACCTGAGAGCAGTGCTCCGAAGAGACGGAAGCTCATGGATATCGGAAGTGAGAACTCCTTCAGAGTAAGTCCCACACCCTTCAGCTTATTTGCAATAATTCCTCCAGAGAGTATTATCAGATATGACAGCACACCCATCTGAATGGCTCCGTTTATATCCGCATGAGGAGCCGGAAGCGAGATGGAATGCGGATTTTCACCCACAGTCATTGCCTGAATTCCGAACAGCTCAAACAGTGTTCCTATAAAAATATATGTACCGGCCGTAAATACGTATGCTCCCAGAAAACCGTTAAGGTGCGGACTGTTGGACTTTGCCAGATTATCAAAGAATCCTACCCAGGTTTCAATGAGCATCTGGAACTTTCCCGGAATCTTCTTAAACTTCGGAATAAAGAAAATCCTGAGAATAAGCGCGAAGAAAAGGATAATTCCGGTTACCACATATCCCGAAAGAAGTGAGGGGTTCACTGCCAGTCCGAAGAAATTAACCTTGTTCTCATCATGAAGAACCGCATCCTTCATAGCCTCCTGTATTGTTTCCGATTTAGGTTCGCCCGATGAAGTAAGGATAATCCCCACTATCAGAACAATACAAACTATAATGGCAACGACCAGCGTTGTCGTTCTTTTTTTCTTACTCAACCTGCCATCTCTCCTTTCATCCTCTGTTTTTGGAGGCACCTGACAGAAGGCCTCCTATCAAAGCTCCGCACAGACCTCCCACAATATGGGTAAGCTGTGAGACATTATCTTTCACCGTAACCATATTCCATATTTCCGATCCCAGATATATGACAATGATCAGAATCATGGTAATAGGTATCTCTCCCCTTTTAAGATCAACTGCGGAAACCAGTACGATCATCATGAATACCACACCGCTGGCTCCCAGAAGTGCCACGCCGGGGAAAAATATTACTGCAACAAGTCCCGATACAACAGCCGTAATGCATATCGCCTCAAGAAATGTTCCGCTGCCGTATCTGTTCTCGAGAATAGGACCCAGAAGCAGGAAAAGCATCATATTTCCCGCATAATGTTCAAAGCTCGAATGTCCCAGAACGTGCCCAAAAAGTCTCAAGACAGCAAAAAAGCTTATCTTTGATCTGTAAACCTCAAAGAGCAATCTGGTACTTGCTCCTCCGGTAAAATGACCTATGATAAGCACAATCAGAGAAACCAGTGCGAATGTGAGCGTCACCGGCGCATTGTATGAAAAAACCAACCGTCTTTTATTATCTGCCATTAGAATTTCCCCCTTCCGGCAGCTTAAAACATACTAAAAAACCTGCTGAAAAGGCTTGTCCTTTTCAACAGGTTTTATTATAGCATAGTTATTTAAAAAGTCTATGACAATTTTATGCCATCATTTTACCATCATTAACCCTGCAGGCCGCAGCCATCCAGAACCTCGGTTATCTTCTTAACAGGAATTATCTCGAGTCTTTCCTTTACCTCTTCCGGAACCTCCTCCAGATCTTCCCTGTTCTTTTCCGGAATAAATACCTTCCTTACTCCCGATCTTTCTGCCGCCATAAGCTTCTCCGGAAGACCTCCGATAGGCATTACATTTCCTCTCAGAGATACCTCTCCGGTCATTCCGATGGCAGGATTCACTTTTTTCTTCATAAGCAGAGATACCAGTGCCGTCACAAGAGTTATTCCCGCAGACGGACCGTCCTTAGGCGTCGCTCCCTCAGGCACATGAATATGCAGGTCGTGATTTGCATCCAGCTGTTCGGCCAGCTTCGGATACATGGTCTTTACAAGGCTTACGGCAATTTCAACGGATTCCTTCATCACATCTCCCAGCTGACCTGTGATTATAACCTTTCCGGTTCCCTTGAAAATCTTCGTCTCTATAAAAAGAATCTCACCTCCCGAGGCTGTCCAGGCAAGTCCCGTCACTATTCCCGCCGGAGTGTTTTTCTCGATGACATCATGCTGGATTCCCTTTGATCCCAGGAACTCCTTCAGCATGGCCGGTGTAACGGATATCTTATCCTCATCTCCCTTAACCAGCTTAACAGCCGCATATCTGCATACACTGTCTATTCTCTTCTTCAGACCTCTGACGCCGGCCTCCATAGTATAGTTGGAGATAATCTTCTTAATGGCCGTATCGGTTATATTCAGCTGGCGTTTCTTTATTCCCATGGACTTAAGCGCCTTCGGGATAAGATGTTTTTTCGCAATGCTCAGCTTATCATTCGCAGTATAGCCCTGGAATTCTATAACCTCCATACGGTTAAGGAGCGGCTCCGGAATTGTATCAATTGTATTTGCAGTGCAGACGAAGAATACCTTGGACAGATCATAAGGAACATTCATATAGTGATCCGTAAAGGTTCCGTTCTGCTCCGGATCAAGTACCTCCAGCAGAGCAGATGCCGGATCTCCGGCGAAGTCACTTGCCAGTTTATCCACCTCATCCAGTACAACAACCGGATTGCTGGCTCCGCTTCTCTTAATGCCTTCCATAATACGTCCCGGCATGGCACCGATATAAGTTCTTCTGTGTCCTCTTATCTCAGCTTCATCCCTGATACCACCGAGACTGACCCTTACATATTTTCTTCCCAGGGCCTCGGCAATGCTCTGACCGATACTGGTTTTTCCCGTACCGGGTGCACCTACGAACAGGAGTATGGAACCCGCCTGCATGGGGTTAAGTGCCATAACCGCAAGCTGCTGAACTATACGCTGCTTAACCTTCTTCAGTCCGTAATGATCCCTGTCCAGAATCTCCTCTGCCTTCTTCAGATCTATCTCTGCCTGCTCAGCCGGCTTCCAGTTAAGAGCAGTTACAAAGTCCAGATAATCATAGAGCATTCCGTACTCATGACTGTTCTGCCCCTCCTGCTTCATCCTGTTCAGAACCTTGACAGCTTCATTATAAGCCTCTTCGTTCATGCCGGACTCTTCTATCTTCTTCTCGAATTTCCTTACATCGGATATACTCTCCGGATGCATTTCATCAAGCTCTTTCTGGAGAATCTCTATCTGTTTCTTGATGGCATCCTCTCTGTAAAGACTCTCGTTCTGTTCCTTCTGCTTCAGTTCGGCTCCGTTTGCCACATCGACTATTTCGAAGAATTCATAAACTATATTTTCAATAAGTTCATATCTTTCTCTGACAGAATCAGCCTCAAGAACCTGATACTTTTCCTCCCAGGTTATATTATAATAACCGGCGGTGGCAGAGATCATCTCATTCAGATTCTTCCACTGAAGGATGGCTCCTCTTGCCCACAGTCCCCACTGGTAGGCTGAAACGAATTTGAGAAATGCATTCTTAAGCTCGTCAAACATTGCACGTCTCTCATCCGGATCCATATCATTTATCTCAGGTCTTACTTCTGTCTCGGATATATATGTTCCGTCCCTGTCCTTATCCAGACTCAGGATATTCACTCTGTCATAGGTATGGATCTTGACATTCATTTCCGAATCAACGGCTTCGATCTTAGCGAAAACGCCAATGGGAAATATATCATTCATAGTAATATTATCCCTGTCTATATCATTTCTGAGAAATGCGAAGATCAGCTGCTCGCCGACCTCAAGATCGTCTACTTCCCAGTTATCTATTACTTCTTTCCTAAAGTAAAATGTCACATCAGGGAGCAATACTGTATCGTAAATAGGTATAGTAAGCATTACATGCCCTCCTTAAATTATTGTTAGCACTTCATGTGGTCGAGTGCTAAAATGATGATACCATATATCTTTAAATTTGCAAACATATTTTTTCAGATTAACAAAGTAAACACATTTTCTTGCTCATCCATATTTACAAAAAGCCGGGTATGAGTTAAACTATATTGTGATATTTCGGGGCAGGGAGTACAGAATTGAAGATTAACATCAACGAAATTTTATATGCAGTATCCAACGGTCTTGACGCTGTCGAGCAGGAGATGCTGGGTCATATTACCATTGGGCATAGCAAGAGGCTTGCCGCCCTTTCTGTTATCACGGCTAAAGCTATAGGTTTATCCAGTCAGGATCTTATAGATATAGCCGCTTTTTCCATACTCCACGACAATGCACTTACGGAAGTTAATCAGGAAGAAAAGCAATATCGCCAATATAACGGCGGTCGCGGCTATCCGGAACATGATTTTAATATAAGAAGATGTATCATCGGTGAGAACAATACCAAGCTCATCCCCTTCAGAACTAACTGCCGTGATGTAATAATGCTTCATCATGAAAATGCAGACGGCTCCGGTCCATTTGGAAGGACTGCGGGAAATACACCTATCAAAGCTCAGATAATCCATCTGGCAGACTCAATCGATCATCAGTTCGATCTGAACGAAGTATCCAAGTCAAATTATAATGCCATAATTGATTATGTCAGGGCTTATACCGGAACACTGTTCTCTCCTGAAGTTGCCGGAACTTTTATAAAATGTTTCAAATATAAGCATCTTAATCAGTTATCATATTCAAATATTGATAATACCATCAGAAAAGCCACCAAATCCTTTAATGATGAATATTCCATCACTGAGGTTATGAACCTGGCAACACTTTTCGCAAAGATAATTGATTACAAATCTTTTTATTCATGCGTTCATTCACTGGGTGTTGCACAGAAGGCGATTCATATGGCCGACTACTATAAATATCCACTTGAAAAGGCTGTTCGTTTCTATCTTGCGGGAGCACTGCATGATGTTGGAAAGCTGATGATAAAAAATGAAATTCTCCAGAAACCCGGCAAGCTGACTGATGCCGAATATGAGCAGATGAGAAATCATGCTTATTATACTTACGATATTCTCAGTAAGTTGAAGGGCTTTGATGATATCGTGGTCTGGGCTTCTCATCATCATGAAAAGCTCAACGGAACAGGATATCCCTTCAGGCTTTCGGCAAAAGACCTCAGCTCTGAGGAACGGCTTATGACATGCTGCGATATATATCAGGCGCTTACTGAAAAACGCCCTTATAAGGAAGGCTTCTCCCATGCAAAGGCCATGGAAATCCTTCGGGATATGGTTATAAAAGGTGAAATAGATATGGATATCGTAAATGATATGAATTATGAGATGACTCTCAATCGTAAGGTTGACCGCAATTCGCCCACATCCATACTATATTCCAGCGAGGATGTATATGTGACTACCGATGAGAATAACCACATTATATAAAGAAACGTGCACCGTAAGGTACACTATAAAAAATGCCCGGCAGACAAATCCGCCGAGCATTTTTTAGTTCAATTCTCTATGAATAATCAATATGATATTACCTCATGACCATCTTCTGTTACCAGCACCTGCAGCTCCCACTGAGCTGACATCGAGCCGTCTTCTGTATATACAGTCCAGTCATTTTCTTCGTCAACGAATACTTCAGGATTACCGATATTCACCATAGGTTCGATGGTAAATATCATTCCCGGAACCATCAGCATATCCGTACCTCTTCTTGTACAATAGCTTACCCATGGATCTTCATGGAATTCGAGTCCTACTCCGTGCCCGCCTATTTCACGTACTACGGAATATCCGTTTGCGGTAGCATGATCATATACAGCCTGTCCCATATCTCCGAGGAAGCCCCAAGGCTTTACTTCGTCAAGTCCCTTATAAACACATTCCCTTACTACCTCAACAAGCTTTTTATTTTCTTCGGATACATTTCCAAGCATAAACATTCTCGAAGAATCAGAGAAATATCCGTCCAGAATTGTTGAACAGTCAACATTGATGATATCTCCGTCACAGAGGATTTCATCCTTTGAAGGAATCCCGTGGCACACCGCATCATTTATGGATGTACATACACTTTTGGGGAATCCGTTATAGTTAAGCGGTGCGGGTATTGCGCCATACTTCTTACAAACCTCATTTATAATGTCATTGATATCCTCTGTACTCATTCCGACACAGATTTTATCAGCTACCACATCAAGACATTCAATATTTACCTTTGCGCTTTCTCTTATTTTCTGAATCTGCTGTTCATTCTTGATCAGATTATGGGTCGGAACTATATGTCCCTCATTTTTAATCACTTCGATGCGTCTGTCAAAATCCTCATGACATACTTTATACTTCTTACCGCTGCCGCACCAGCACGGATCATTTCTTCCAATCTTCTTAGCCAACTATTTTTCTCCTACGTAATTTTTTTAAGTAATTATATGTCTACTTCGACAATTTTGAAAGATATGCCTCTCTGCCTGCCTGTATCGCATGTTTAAATGCTCTTGCCATCATAGGCAGATTTGATGCACTCGCAAGGGCTGTATTTGCCATTACCGCCGCGCATCCCATTTCCATGGCTTCACATGCCTGGGACGGACGGGCAATTCCCGCATCCACTATAATAGGCAGATTTATCTCATTTACCAGCTGCTCTATAAAATCTCTGGTGGCAAGACCCTTGTTGGAACCACTGGGAGATGCCAGAGGCATTATCGCTGCAGCGCCTGCCGCTTCAAGCTGTATTCCGGTCTTAAGATCCGGATAAATATACGGCAGCACGATAAACCCCTCTGCCGCCAGACGTTCTGTAGCATTTACCGTTTCCGGATTATTCGGCAGCAGATATGTGGTCGAATCATCTATAATCTCGACCTTAATAAAATTTCCCAATCCTCTTGAATGGGCAAAATGCGCCATAGTTACCGCCTCCTGCGCATTTTTCGCCCCCAGAGTGTTGGGAAGCTTTCTGATATTATCAGGGATAAAATTAATTCCGTTGTCTATATCATCAAGTGTATCCACCGCTACTGATATCATTTCCGTTTCGGCATATTCAACCGCCGAGCGTATCAGTTCCGGAGTATACCTGGAAGTTTTCCCTGAGCCCAGAATAAATCTGGAGGTGAAGCTGACACCTCCGATCACCAGCTCATCACTCATTTTATATCCTCCACTCGCAATGCTTCGCAATCGCGCCTTAGGCTGCCAGCTTCGTCGCCTGCCCTTCCAGGCACCCTTGTGCCTGCAAGGCTCTGCGACTCGCTTACACGCGATTGCTTCGCAATCGCGCCTTAGGCTGCCAGCTTCGTCGCCTGCCCTTCCAGGCACCCTTGTGCCTGCAAGGCTCTGCGACTCGCTTACACGCGATTGCTTCGCAATCGCGCCTAATCTTCCACAATCAGCATCAGCTTGGCTCTGTTACTTTCATTTCCTTCGAGATCTGTAACATAGTATTCAAGCTCATACTCTCCTGCTTTTTTCATGTCATAATCTCCTTCAAGATTTACTCGGTTGAACAGAGCATCTCTGTCATCCTTATCATCAACTATATCATCGATTACTGACATGGTATCAAAATAATCTCCCACTGAGAGAGTCAGTTCATGTCTGCTAAGCTTAATTACCGGATCGCCGTCGCTTTCCATCACAGGATCCTCATAACCCGGTTCAACCTCTTCTTCGGTATCTTCTTCCTCTTCTGACAGGTTTTGGTTGCCATCATCAATATTATCATTGATTATACTGTACATATCATCGGTGATCGGAGCTTCTTTTCTCTTTGCCTTATAGCCCACAGTCCTGAATCTCTTTCCAAGATTATAGCTGCTGTCATATGCGGCATAAATGATCTGAGCCGACTTTCCGTCTTCCATTACTGCTATATCATATATTCTGACATTTTGAGTTATATCACCGTCTCTGTCATCTGAGGCTGTAACTCCCGCAAGGAGAACAGACTGATCCGAGCCCTCTTCATATGTGATCATTTCCGTAGGCACGGAAATAACCGGCGCCTTTGTATCTTTAGTTATTCTGGAAAGAATACACATGAGGCCCGTTCCGAATGTTGTTAATATAAGAATGATCGTTATTATTTTTTTCATTCCGCCAATCTCCTGATCTAAATCCAGTCTTAATCGGTATAATATTTTGTATATTTACCGTAGTATTTTCCGTAATATCCGCCGTAGCCATAGTAGCCGCTGGTCTTGTCTCTTCTGACCTTATTAAGGATAACTCCCAGGATTCTGGCATTTGCCTTCTCAAGTCTTCCCTTAACATCCTGCGCAAATTTATAGCTGATGCTGTTCTGCATTATAACCAGCGTCATGCCGTCACAAACCTGGGAAACTACCGCAGCATCAGTAACACTTCCGATAGGAGGTGTATCAATTATTATATAATCGAATTCCTTCTTCAGATCCTCAACTGTTTCCTTGAACAGCTCATCCCCGAGAAGCTCTGACGGGTTCGGAGGAACAGCTCCCGCTGTAATAAGATATAATCCGGGATAATTTGTGGAAGAAATGACTTCATCAAATGTCTTGGTTCCCGCAAGGAAATGTGACAAACCGTAGGTTGCACCCATGATACGATATCTGCCTACAGTAACCGACTTTCTCATATCCGCATCAATATAAAGAACCTTCTTATCAGCCTCTGCAAATTGAAGTGCAAGATTAATGGCGATACTTGTCTTTCCTTCATTTGGAATACAGGATGTAAGTCCTATAACCTTTATGTCCTTACCGCAGAACTGAAGATTTGTTCTGAGTTCCTTATATGCCTCCTCAGACATATTGCTGAGTTTTCTGGCTTTTGCAATATTTACATTCTGCATAGTTTATTCTCCGCTTTTACTTTGCAGAAGCAGCAAGTGCTTCTTTTTTCTTCTTCTTCTTCTTTGACTTATGAGTTATCTTTGAATCCTCAAGTTCATCATATGGAATCGCTCCGAGTACAGATAATTCGAGATATTTTTCAACATCGTTCTGGGTTTTGATTGTATCATCCATCAGCATATTAATTATAATAATGGCAGCTGCAACGATGAAGAAAAGCATTCCTCCGATGAGGGCATTTTTCTTTACATTCGGACTTGTTGGCTTATCCGGCAGATTTGCTTCATATACAACATTTACCGCATCAATATCCATGACATTCTTGATATGAACGGCACCGGCTTTACGAACCGCATTTGCGATATCCTGTGCTCTGGTCGGATTGGTATCCATAACCTTTATCTTAAGTACACGGGTATTCTGGGATGTTTCTATAGTCACCATACTGCTGATAACGTCCGGAGTAACATTTGCCATTTCCGGATATGTATTCTGAAGGTCAAGATCTGCTATAACTCTGTTCATAACAGTACGGCTCTTCAGAAGCTCCGCATAGTCATTTGTAAGCTTTGATCCCACATCGAGGTCACTTCCCGTGATGCTGTCATCTTCTCCCTGAGCTGTGGAATTCAGCACGTAAATACCGGTAACGGACTCGAATTTTTTGCTTACCATCTCGCTGCTGACATAATATGTCAGAAAGCAGCCCGTAAGTGTGGCAAGCACAAGTATAGGCAGATTCGCAATAAGCAGCCGCAGTATCTGCAATAAATCAATTTCAACACTATCTGTCTTATCCATAATTTTCTCCTTCTTTAAATACAGCAGGTTAAACCACTGTATCTACATCATTTCATCCCTCACAACTTTCCGGGGATTATGAATAAAAATTCTATCGGCATAGCTTTCAGAACATTTCTTATAAATATACTCCGCTGCGGGACCTATGTTCGGAACCCTCCACTCTGCATCCCTGTGGGCATCCGTACCGATAAAATCAATCATTTCATATTTCAGAAGCTTTCTGACAAAACGCTTTGCTCCGAAACCGCCGTATCCCATAACAGTGCCGGCATTTACCTGAACAAATGCGCCCATCTGTCTCAGCCTGTCTATATTATCTTCATTTCCGTAAAGAGCCGCGAACCTTTCAACATGGGCAATTATCGGAATATATCCCGAGCTTTCAGCCTCCTGAACCGCAGCTTCTATGTAACTATACTCCACATTTGTATGAAATTCCATCAAAATATAATGGCTTTCTGCCATGGAGAGTACATTTCCCTTTAAGAATTCTTCGGGTGTAGTCTGCTTATGATAAAAGATCTCACTTCCCAGCCAGAGCTTCATATCATCATGGCCTTCTTTTTGAACCAGCTTTTTAACGGAAATAAATCTTTTTTCCAGATCCTCTATATCTTTATGAAAAACTTTAGGATTATAATGAGGGGTCATTATAACATTCCTGACTCCCTGTGAATATGCTATGTCCAGCATCTTCAGAGTCATTTCCGGTGATTTTGAGCCATCATCAACTCCATATAAATAATGACAATGCATATCAAAGATTCCAGAATGCAATATTTTCTACCTCTCTAAACCAATCATTTACTCTTTTTGTGTGTTTTATGTTTTCTGACAACCCTGCGTCTAAGAGTGGATATATAGATAATATCGGCAATCATTATGATGAACCATATTATCGAGAGCAGGATCATAAACTTCATTGCATTTCCGATATATTCGGAAATCAGATGATTAAAATAAAGTGGCGTGATGCGGAGTCTCTTATAGAATCCGTTGATAATGGCTCCCATAGGGGCTGCGAAGGTCATGATCCCGGCAGCACCGAAGGCATAAGCCACATATCTGAGGCCTCTGTGTATATGCGTATGAAGTTTAATGCAAAGGAATATATTTGCTGCGGCAAAGACAACGAGTGCTATCAGTACGATTGCAAAATACCGCTTAAACATATTGCCTACTCTGGCAATATAATCCATTCCGATAAGCTTTATACGCTTCTTGTAAATATTGCAGATTGCTGTGACATAATCTCCAACCGCCGCATCCACACCTTCACCGGAAATATTCTGACTCTTTATATAGGCCATCGTATTCTCCGTCAGCTTCTTTGCAAGCTCCTCTGTGGTTATCTCGTATTTATTGGATGTGAAGGAATTACCGATATAAGTCTTTACATCTTCCATGATTCTGTCCTCGGTAAATACATCATCAAGAACCGATGTATCAATACCTGTTGGAAGCGTATAATCCACAGCCTCATTCTTAACTTCCTTCATAAGGTCGCTGACATAATCCGAATTGATCATCTTCTTAAGATAATTCGCAGACAGAAAATGTCCGGCGGTTATCACAACTGCTATTACCGTCAAAGTTACAGCCAGAATAAATGAAAAAATGTAGCTAAGCATATTCCTGGTGGATGACGGGCCGGATTTTCTTCTACTCTCCTTCATCGAAGTCCCTCCATTTCACGTCATATCCTACAGTTCTTTTGCCGATAGCCACAAGTCTGTCCGTCTTACGTCCGGCAGAAAATTCAAATGGCCAGCATGTATACATGACAAGAACTTCCTCTTCATTTAAGAGGTTATCCAGAATATACTTCCGGAGCTCTTTTTCATTCTGAACCTTCACTTCGGTTATCTCATATTCATAATTACAATAATTTGTGCTGATCTTTACAGTATCCTTTACGGCTATATCTTTAAGTGGAAGAAAAAAAGAATTGTTATGACCGGACAGGACGATCATCCTGCCAAATCCCGGAAGAAAACTGCCAAGATACTGGCCGATTCCGACACGAAGAATATCCGCATTATCATTCCAGTATACGGGAACATCAAGTCCTATCCTCTCGCACTCAAGCTGTGCGTAGTGGGAACCTGACAGAGGAAATTCCACTTCTTCAATATGAATATATGGTTTCTCTTCCTTATCATCCTCATGAATGGTAACGGGATGCTCAGTAACCGCATTGGGGTCGAATATTGACTCGCGGATTTCCTGATTTGACTGGATCGGGGCATCAGCTCCAAGCACAGCCGCGGCATTGGATGCCATTTCTATGTATGGTCCAAGCGCTATATATAGAATTATATATCCTATAACACTAAAAATTACTGGCACAAATAAATATGCCAGTAATTTTAGAAATCTCGATTTATTCATCTAAATCTACCTTGAGATAAGCTTATCCTTACGAATAACAAATACTCCGAATGCAAATACGAACAGGATTGCTGCAACAACTGCAAGTGTAGCTGTCATATCTACTCCTGTCTGATTTACAGCATCCTTTGTTGAAGCTGCTTCTGTTTCCTTGCCCTCTGCTGTCTTGATTGTAACCTTAGCATAACCTGAAGCTGTATCAACACTAACTGTCATACCATACTTCTGTGATGTTCCGTTTACAAGACTGAGAACTTCCGGAAGTGCTGCCTTAAGATCTGATCTTGTAGTGCATCCCTTTGACTCAAGAAGTGATGCAACAGCATCAATTGTATTGCTGAGATCCTTGCAAGCATCTGCATTAAGGTCAACCTGCATAAGAGCGTTTGTAGCTTCAGCAATATATTGATTAGCAATATTTCCGTTGTCCGTAGGACTGGTGGAAAGTACTGATGCCCAAGTGTTAACTACTCCTGAGAACTTATCAAGCATTGCCTGCTCATCTGAATTAACACCACTTGCTGCAAATACTGTCATGGCTGATCCGAAAACCAGAACCAGTGACAAAACCACTGCCAATAATCTCTTCTTCATATTATCCTTCCCTCACTGTAAATATATTTTCGCCACATAGACGATTTTTACATAAGATAGTGTTATTATATTCCTTATATTTCATTATGTCAAATAAAAAACTGATTTTTGTCAAATTTGCACAGATGTTTTGCACTTTACCTTATTAGAGTATTTCTTTAAGGATTCCTATGGTCCTTTCCATACCGGTCTTAATATTATACCGGGGCATCCATCCGAGTTGCATCAGCTTATGCCCATCCAGACGAGCCTTTGTTGCTTTACTGTAGCCCGCAGCCTCAACCGCATCCGGTATTTCAAATACCACTTTTCTGCCATTTATAGAGGCTATGGTTTCTGCCAGATCCTTAAGCGTAATGTCCGAATCTTCATCTGCTATATTGTAAGCCTGTCCGTTTTCTCCGCAAAGAAGGATGTAAAGCATTCCCGAAACGGAATCTGCGGCATATTCATAGCTGTAGAGCTGAGTCCCTGCCGACTTGAGAACGATATCCTCTCCGGCCACGCCCTTCTTGACAAACTGGCTGATTGCCTTTGTATCAGTCTGCAGCATGGTTGGTCCGTAGGTTCTTGTGAACCTGGAAATAACCACATCCATTCCTTTTTGCGATATGTATGCCTGGCAAAGTGCCTCACCGCATCTCTTACTCTCCGGATATGCGGCTCTGAGTGTATTGCAGTCAATATATCCGCAATAATCCTCTGCAAAGAATTCCGAATCTCCGCGGTTTTCACCATAAATCTCATTTGAAGACGCAAACATAAAGCGCTCCGTATTATGTTCTGCCGCGAAATCCAGCATATTCGTGAGACCCATTATATTTGTGGTAATTGTTCCGATTGGGTCTGTGGCATATTGCAGCGGATGAGTATTTGAAGCCAGATGAAGGATAAAATCAACGCTTCCGACTCCATCATTTTTTATGGGACATTTCACATCATAAGGAATGAATTCAAGACAAGGTGTACCCCAGTATTTGGAGAAACGATTCTTTGCGCGCTCCTCATTTCTGCCAAGGGCATATATTTTACAGCCGATATCTTTCTCCAGGATAACATCTACGAAAAAGCTGCCTATCTGACCTGTGGCGCCTGAAAGCATGATGCTCTTTCCTTCAAGCTTCTCCCATGGAAGTTTGAGTCCTGCCACATAACGGACATCCTCCATATATTTTTGATTTTCATAAAGGTTCATTAATCTATTTCCCTTCGTTTCTTTATCTAACTATCTATCAGTCATCACTGAGTCTCTGGATCATATCCCACAATGCCTCAGCAGAATTGAAGTTCTCAGGCACAAGATCCGCAGGTGAGATAACAATGTCATACTCTTCTTCAAGCGCGGATACAAGCGAAATGATTGCAAATGAATCTAAGATATTGTCATCCACAAGGGTTGTACAGGTCTCAATATCCTCACCCGGTGCAATCTCTTCAAGAATCTCAATAAGTCTGTCCATAATCATTCTCCTTTTCATTAAATTTTAATTATGCTGCCGTCATTTATGGGATGGGTCTCAATGTGGTCTCTTATGAGCCTTACATTCCCATCTTCATTCCTGATTAAAACAGCGGGAAGATCCCTGCTGAGGAAAAGGCCGATTCCTTCGGTAAGGGCATAGGCTCCGGCAAGATCAAACATCAAAATGTCATCCTTTGAGAGTGCAGGTAATGCAGCCTTTCTTACTATTATATCATTGATGGAGCATAGCGACCCGGCAAGAACATAGTCCTCTC
This sequence comes from uncultured Clostridia bacterium, assembly GCA_946610715.1. Classification (GTDB taxonomy): domain Bacteria; phylum Bacillota; class Clostridia; order Lachnospirales; family Lachnospiraceae; genus Eubacterium_Q. The sequence goes on from CAMOCO010000010.1 coordinate 20,796, forward strand.
TGTCCTCTGCAGCACTCATGGTACTGCCCTTTATCGTACCGTCCGGTGAAATAACCGTTATATACGGAACCTTCATTCCCGCCATACTTCCGTAATAAGTAAGCTGATGAATACCTCCCTCAAGAATCACATAATTCACGCCATCCGTGGTCTTAATATCAGCAATCCCGGTAAAATATCTTCCCGTGGATGCTGCTATAAATCTGCCATGCTCGAAAGTGATATGCTTAAAAATCTTTCTGATTCCTGTTTTTTCAACTATCTCACGGAGACTGTCCAGTGCGTCAGCGGCTTTATTTTTTTCCACACTGCGGCCAGAGGTTATATTTTCTGCTCCGCCTGTTTTCCCGGGATCAAAGAAATAATCCACTCCCAGCCCCGGACCAAACTCCAGCCCTATTTGTTCCTGCAGATTCTCCGCATTCCCGGGTGATGCCTCAGACAGTTTCCTCATAAGCTCCGGTCCGTATTCTCCAAGAGCCGTGAGCTCAGCCTCAATCCGTTTAAGCGTCTTTTGAGTTCCCGAGAAAAAGTGTATTCCCGCCAGTTCAAGCCACTCTGATTTCAGAACTTTCACCGCAAGCATTTCCAGGGTTTTCGCATCAACTCCGAACTGATTTCCGGAAGAAAGCCTGATATAACAGCGAAGCTTTACTCCTGCCTCACAGGCACATTTATTCAGTATTTCAAAATGCTCCGGAGACTCTATGGTATAGATGCCTTGTCCATTTCCAAGCTTAAGTATCCTTCTGATACTGTCATAGGTTTTATTCACACCGGAAACCAGCAGCTTTTCGGGAGGAACATCATTTCTGATGCAGATTTCATACTCCCCGGGAGAACAGACTTCAAGCCTGTCCACCATTCCGGCGATATATCCCGCCAGAACCGGCGCAGCCTTCATGGCAAAGCACAGCCCTATATGCGGCAGCTTCTGCTTCATCAGCTCCGTACGTTCCCGCAGTACCGATGTATCGTAAAGATAAAAAGGTGTTTTAAATTTTTTGATTATCTCATGTATATCCGTCAATCCCACAACCTCTTTCAATTTTCAGGAAATCTGCTTTCCCCGGTCCCGTTACATCTGTTCTTTCAGTTTATTCCTGTCGATCTTCCCGTTTTTTGTGAGCGGAAGCTCGTCCATAAATTTATAGACATTTGGCAGGCTGTATTCCGGAAGCTTATCCCGGAGTCCTGCAACCACAGTTTTCTTATCCTTTGTACCTGAACAGAATGCAACGATCCTGTATTTTTCCTTGTCATACAGACAGCATGCCTGCTGAATCTCGGGAAGAGACGCAATGGCACGCTCCACTTCTTCGAGCTCAATTCTGTGACCGTTATGCTTTATCTGAAAATCCCGCCTTCCGGCAAAATATAAGATGCTGTCCTTAATATATCCCAGGTCACCGGTCTTGTAAAGCTTAACCGTATCACCGGTCTCAGTTTTATAATCTATAAATGCTGCCTTTGTAGCGGCTTCATTGTTATAATATCCCAGTGCCAGCTCACTTCCGCCGACACAGATTTCACCCACTGCACTTTCTTCCACCTGCTCATGAATCTCTGGTCCCAGCTCTGCAAATACCTTCCCCTCTTCATCCATGAGATAAAGCATTTTACCGGGGAACACCTCTCCGGACGGCAGCTTATCACCTATTTCCGGAATTCTCTCTATTCTGTAAAATGTACAGTTGCAGGTTATCTCCGTCGGGCCGTAAAGATTTACGAATTTTGCATTTGGATAAGTATTCATCCAGTCTATAAGGTGCTTCACCGGCATTTCTTCACCACTGAAAAGTACCTTGTTTATGCATGGGGGAATCTTATACATAAATTCATGGAGACGATTTATGAGAACCAGAGCGGACACAGCCCAGATAAGAGTTGTGACCTTATGCTCTTCAAGCATGTCCATGACTCCGTTGGGGAATCTGAAAAATGCCGTTGGGATGATAACCATGGTGGCGCCCATTTTCATGGTGCTGTATATATCCTTTACAGACACATCAAAATCGAATGGTGCCTGATTGCCGATGACATCATCCTGAGTAATGTCAAAAAGCTCTGTAAAGGAATCGATAAAACTGATGACAGACGCATGTCCCACCAGCACGCCCTTTGGGGTTCCGGTTGAACCGGAGGTAAAATTGCAGTAAAGCGGCGCATCTGACGGCATATTTTCCCTGATGGAATTTAACCTGCTTTCAGCACTTTCCGTCATCCTGAGAGCTTCCTCTATAAGTTCTTCACCGATCAGAACTCTCCCCTCATATCCGGTTTCAGCGAGCTTTTCCTTAAATTCCTCTGATGTTATAACCACGTCAGGCTGAAGCACCGACAATTGCTGCTTTATCCTCGTCACAGGAAAATCCGGATCTGTCAGGCTATAGAATCCTCCAGCATAGACCGTGCCGAAAAAAAGCTGCAGTGTAAGCACACTCTTCTTTAACATAACAGCAACAGGTCTTCCCGGAGAAATATATTCCGAAATAATACAGCCGATTCCCTTGGCAATATTTTCAAGTTCCAGATAGGTACAGCTTGTTTTATCATCTATCAATGCTGTTTTTTGGGGGAGTCTCTCTGCAGAAGTCTCCAGATATTCCAGGACATTTTTCATAATCAGTATCTCCTTACTCACTTCTCCTGTCGGGGAGGTCACAGTTTTCCTTCAAATATCTCATCAGGTACTGCGTTATCTTCTTCGTACCGCTGTAATTAATATGATCACCTTCATCAAGAGAGTCAGTCTGCCAGTCAATTCCCACTTCTTCTGTCATCATGTTGAAATCGATAAAATCCAGTCCGTTTTTCTCAGCCATTTCCGTCAAAGTATTATGTCTCGGATAGTTATAATTCCGTGGAGAAGGCGCACTGACAAGCACGAGCCTGATGTCTTTTTTCTTACACAGGTCGCATATCATTTTAAAGTAGAATCTTGGGAAGCTGAGAAGCTTCGCCTTTTCATCCGTCGGGTTCATATATTCGCCGCCTGTATACGGTGCCACCGCCTCACGCTTATCGAATCCCCTGACGTGGGTCATGGCAGGCGCTTCCTTCAGGTTCATCATTTCCTTCCATGCCACATGGTATTCAAAAATCGAAAAGGTTCTGGTTATAGCGGAACTAAATGTATATAATCTTTCGCCCAGTTCCACGGTAGCAGGAAACATCATATCCGTTTCAAGCAGTACCACCTTCAGTTCCTGCCTCTCAGTAAGTGCCTTTAATGCATAATAAGCTTCGCACATTCTCTGTCCCGACTGCCCCACAATATATGAAGATATCCCTTCTCTTTCATACATTATCTCAGGGGAAAGAAGCACCATCGCCTCACTGTCGCCCAGCACTGCCACATCGATGGTATTTTCTTCTTCAACCAGAGCCGATACGATATAAGTATCACGTTCATTTACCACATCCGGTCTCTTAAGTCTTACCGGATCCATTATATATGACATGATAAGCAGCATAGCCACAAGCACTATGAGAAATGCACCGATTTCGAACCAGCGCTTCATCTTTCTTTTTTTATCAGAAGCCTGCATAGATCATATCCACCTCCTGATATCCCGGTCCGTAAAGACCGAATATTAATATAATAAATAGAATCCCCAGTGTCAGCGCCCATCTTAGAGCCATAGGCTTTTCCAACAGGCCTCCCAAAATATCCGTGCCCTTTTCCTTAATTACATTTACTATTATTACAATTAAGAGTCCGAAAAGAACCACCAGCCAGTCATATATGTCCAGTCCCCAGCCGAGGGCAGCTCCATTCCACAGAAATGACAGGCTGAAACCGCTAAACATTGATTTAAACATTTTAAAGCTGTATGGAAGTGTATCTGCGCGGAAGAAAAGTTCTCCCACAAATATCACGATCCACGTTCTGAAAATCCGGATAAAATCCACAGCTTTATTTTCACGGGTAAGCTTCAGCTTCGCCAGTATCATATCTCCCAGCGGTTCAAATATAAGCTCCGTCATTATAACCACAAAATAGAATATACCGTAAAAAATGTAGGTCCACTTTGGTCCGTGCCAGAGACCGTTGCATATCCATACCGGAAGCAGTGCCATGGCGGATGCCACCATTCTGGAAGCATGTTTTCCTACTCTGCCTTTCGAAAATTTGCCCCATTTCTTTGCAAGATTACTCATTGAAACAGGATAGAATATATAAGTCTTAAACCATACACCAAGTGAAATGTGCCATCTTCTCCAGAACTCCGATGCATTTCTGGCAAAGAAGGGCTGTCTGAAGTTTTCGGGAAGCTTTACACCAAACACTGTCGCACTTCCCAGTACCATATCCATACATCCGGAAAAGTCCAGATATTCCATAACAGTAAATAAAACCGCCGCCGCAAGCACTTCTCCGCCCTTTGCCTCATAGGACATATCGAAGAGAGCATTTACGGCAGGATATAATCTGTCAGCTATCACAAGCTTCTTCATAGCTCCCCAGCTGATGCGGATATAGCCCCGGATAACATTATCCGGATCAATGGATTCGCCTCCGAAAAGGGTCTTATGAACATCTGTGTAGGATGCGATGGGACCTTCAACAATAGTCGGGAAAAATGTCAGGAACAGCAGCATTTTCAGAGGATTTTTCTCTGCCGGCACCTTCTTCCAATATACATCAGCCATGTAACCCATAGCCTGCATGGTATAAAAAGAAACGCCCAGCGGAATCATTATTTCCATCACGGAAAACTTATGTTCCACACTCAGCTTTGCCAGTACACTGTTCAAATTGATAATAAAGAAATTGAAATATTTGAGATAAAGCAGCATCGACAGGAGGGCAAGTATTCCCAGGATAAGAACCCCTCTGCTCTTTTTTGTGAAGCCTGCTTTAATTTTGGATTTCTCCGATTTATCGGAGACACTGCCCAGCATTTCCTTTCTCTTCTTTTCCAGCTTTTCAAGCCAGAGGCCTATACCCCAGGTTATAACCGCGCCCAGGACAGGAAATGCCAGATATTTGATACTATAGGAGCTTACTATATAATAAAAGAAAATGCTTGCAATAAGCAGAGCCACCCATCTGAACCGCTTAGATATGAGTTGATATATAATCATTGTTACAGGCAAAAACAGAACGCCGTATGAAAGCTTATAATATAGCACAGCAGCATCTCCTGATTCACGGATTTATATTTTATATAACTTACTCAAAATAACTTTAAACCATACTAAAGTCAATATGGATATTATTAGGATATTATTAATATTACTTAT
>CAMOCO010000011.1 GCA_946610715.1 uncultured Clostridia bacterium
TGCGGACAAACGGTTTTCAAGACCGCCTCGTTATGACCACTTCGATACCTCTCCTGATATTTTTATTTACATATTATTTGCGTAACAAATAGCCGCCTTTTCCAGCGGCGAAGTATATATTAACAAAAGATATTCCCTATGTCAACACCTTTTTTTAATTTTTTCAGTTTTTATTTTTCGACAATAAATATACTTCCAAAAATAGTCTTATGGCAATAATTGCAGCTCTGATATGAACATTTCATATGCATCATCTTCCCATGCCAAAAGCGGAGAATTTTCTCCTCCTCCATTTGTACTTCGTCTCATGGCTGTATAACTTTCCTCACCATAACTTATCAGATCCATTGCATATAATTCTTCTCCGGCTTCGGTACTGATTCTGCAAAACTCAGTAACCGGATTCTTCATGCTCCTTGTAGCTATAAGCTTCTCACGAAACTCTTTATCCTTAGCAGCCATAGCCTTTATTCTTTCCAGTGTTTCACCTACATCCATTGCAACCCCCAAATATTTAATACTCCCAAAATAAATATCTGTAAAAGTTAATAGTATATTATAAAGTGCTTATTATTATATCATTATCTGACTATAAACACGTAGTATTAATTAAAACCAAGTGTCGTCTGAAATATCATGAAGGCTCAGGGACATTGCCTAACGACATGCCCCTGACCTTTAGATTTTTATTTACTTTTCTTTTTTTGCTTTATTACCGCATATGCCAGCGCCGCAGAACTGAGTGTTATAAGTATCAATGTGCCCACACCGCATTCATCTCCCGTAGAAGGTGTACGGTGTCTGTCCGGTGGTGCTATATATGTGGTCGGAGGTACACCGGGTGTGTCTTCCGGCGGATTATCCGGTTGTTCCGGGACAGGGTTATCCGGAATGTCAGGCGGCGGATTATCCGGTTGCTCCGGGACAGGATTATCCGGCTGTTCCGGGACAGGATTATCCGGCTGTTCCGGGACAGGATTATCCGGAATGTCAGGTGGCACCTCATCTTCAGGCTCATCATAGATATTGATGCTGACTATTTGACCTATATCATTTAAATCCCTATGCTCGGCAATTTTTATATATTCTGAATAATCTTCCTTCTCATCCTCCTCATCATCTTCTTCATCCTCTCCATCACTTAAGAGATATAATTCCTCAAATATAGTTACATCAAGCTTCTCACTTATTCCCAAATATGGATCTTCTTCTTTAATCAAATTATCTATATATTCTTCAATCGGCAGAGAGAATGTTACAGTTACCTGACCAACGGACTTTTCGGGTATAAACACCTTAGATGCTGTTACAGTATTTCCTGATACCATAAATGGTGTTCCGGACTTCTTATCCATTACGATTCCTTCAATCCTGTATTTATAACCCGGAATCAGTCCGCCGTAATCTACTTTATCGTTTATGATTATAGGATTTCTTTTATCATAATTATTTATATCTATTTCAAGTTCCTTTTTTATTATTTCCTCCGTTTCATCACCGTTATCATCGCCAATATATGCTGTAGTATGTATACATGGCACCGCAATTGTCTGATCCTCTATCGTAATATCTTCATGAACTATCGGGAATATGGGTATATCACTGTATTGTTTAATATCATCGTCATTTTGGGGTATTTCATTTCCGAGATATATTCTTTCAAATACAACTACATTTTTACCGGCCAGCTCTACTGTATCTATCTCAAACTGCACTTCTTCAACACCGGATTTCTCATAAATCGAATATTCATAATCATCAGATGTGGTAAATGTCCTGGTAACTATATAATCTTCTCCGTTCTTTTGATATATTCCCTCTTCTCCGTTCTCACCGACTATCATCAGCCGCCCTTCAATTATATAATCCTCTCCGGCTTTTAATCCCTCGTAACTGACAGCATCGGTTATAGTAGCAAGCTCTGATTCAGAAGCCTGTCTACATCCGTTTTCAGATACTGAAGCTGTTGTACTGATAGAGGGAAACGGAACATTATAAATTGCCTCAGAAGGTACATTTGTGTCAAAGATTCTGTATATCTTATCCTCCGTTACTTTGATTATATGCTCGGGTTCAAGCTGCATACCTTCATTTGCTTCACATCGTTTTTCAGAAATTACATATTCGCCAAATGCAAGCGCACCCATCCCGTCAACTTTTTGAACGACCGTTCCGTCCTTTCTTGCTCCAAACCAAAGTCCCCGGTCCTTTGAATTATAGTATCCATTCTCATCGGTTTTTATAATCTGCGTTTCACCTGTAGCAACAGATCTTACTTCAAATTCCACATCCTTTATCGGATTCCCCTGAATATCCTTTTTGAATAATTCAATATCCCCTCTCTTTACCTTGTCACAGACAGTAATGTCACCGGTTACATTTTTCCCGGAAATGGAAATCTTATCGGTGGATTTTATCTTTACGATCAAAACTTCACTATTTACTACTGTTCCGTCGCTCAACCAATAGCTGACCCCTTTTAAGTTATATCCTTCCGGAGCCTTTGTTTCCCTGATGGTTATATATCCATATGCCAGCTTATTTCCCTCAGCATTAAGCTCTGCACTGTACTTACCGGTTTCCGGATTATAGCTTACTGTAATCTTTTTGGTTTCATACGGAGTCATTGTTTCAAGCTCCGCTTCGGTATAATCCGTTTCTGTATTTGCATTATAATAATTCACGGTAAACTCCGCTCCGCTTAGCGAAGCCGCACCTTCAGGTGATGAAGTTTTGTCCATATCTGCTTTAATTATATTTATGGCAGCATCGAAGGATTCCGGTTCGTCCTTTACATTTACCACTGCCGGAGAATTCTCTGTATTTGCCGGAGTCACTGTCACTGTAATCGGTGCCGTGTTAATCTTATATCCCCGGCCGCTTGCAATTTCTCTTACATAAAATGTGGTATTTTTAAATCCTCCGCTTGAATTATCAACATTCATATATTTCTTCGGAATATTCCATATATCACTGATCCCTAAGTCGTTAATACTGAATATATGTATTGATCCCCTGTTGTTTATGGCATTTTCTTCAGTAGTATATAATCCATAAGCAGTTCCCTTCAGAGAATAATTTGGATTTTCCCCGCTAATGGAAGTATCCGTTGAAGACTTTTTCAGCCGGATATATACTTTCGGAGTATTCTTGAATGTATAGCTCGCCGCATGACTCCTTGCTTCAGCTGCAGTATTATATGCATTTATTTTTTCTATTTTGCCGTCACTGTATTCATAATCCTTCTTATTTACTTTTATCCACTCTGATCCCTTATAAATATATGCCGTTCCGCCGTCCCAGCCTGTACCGGTTCCCGAAATGTCTATCCAGTTCTCTTTGACTGTAATTTCCGAAGGTGCTGATGCAAATTCACCAAGATATATTACGGATACTCCCGGAGTATTATCCTGCGTATAATTATTCATGGAAGAGGCACCTGATATATTCGCATCATATCCTGACCAAATGCCGTTATAGGTTCCATTAGTTAGTGAAGCATTAAACGTCCTGGTTTTTTTAGCATCATTATCATAGAACGACAAGTTGAAAGTTACGCCCCTCATGGCATTATTAAATGTATCAGATTTTTTTATGGCAATATAATATGGCTTCTTTACAACTTTATTCGGAACCTTCAGTATAACCACCGTAGAATTATTATTATTTATTCCTTCTGCCAACTGATTACTTTGGTAATAATCGAGCGACCTTCCGATTCGTCCTTCATTTGCTCCATATGTGGCATAATGCCATGCATAATACAGAAACTCACTTGGTTCATTGTCACCGTTTTTATAAGCTGATTTCTCTTCAGAACTCATTGCATTCCAATGGGCTGTAAGATCGGTATTCATACCACCGTATTCCTTGGCGTTAAAATTATGGTTTCCTGTAGGATGAGATGCATACTCATTTCCTGTTCTTCCGACGCCACGGGTAATATAGTGATTAAATGCCCCGTCATCAGTCATTGCTACTATTCCTGATTCATTTTTATAAATATGCTTATATGCTGCCGCATCAAATGCATAGCCCATATAGCTTCCGTTAAAATAATATGTGCCTTTTGAGGTATTGATAGTCACTGTATATGGCGCAGACTGCACCGCTCCGAAGCCTGCCGGCGGCGTAGTTTCCTTCACATAATAGGTCCCGTTTGCCAGTCCGGTAAGACTTCCATGCCCATTTTTATCTGTAGTGATGGTTCCCGCATTTTTTGTGCATGCAGAATCAGAATATACTGTGAATACCGCTCCTTTAAGGGGCTTTGTGACATCATTACTATCATACTTATAGATCTCTATCATTCCGGTGCCAACTCTCTTCCTGACATCGAAAGTAATAAAATTCTGTACCCTTCCTATACCTGAGTCAGTATATGGATTTTTAGCCGTATAATAATTAATGCTTATGGTATAGTTGCTATTATTAAATTCATTTACAAATGCCGCCGAGTTCAGATATGTATTAACAAAGTATTCAACACTCATTGAGCCGGCACCTTCAACTGTCAGATTCGTGCTTCCCGCAGAACCGACTATATCGGAATCCGTATCTGAATGGTCATATCCCAAACTGTCTACACCTACGTATTTCCCAAATATATAGCAGAAAATATTATGGCATATTTGAAGCGGTACTCCTTCAGAGGTATTCGGCCAGGCAATCTGAGTGATCGAGGTCCCATTTACCAAATAGGGCATATCCGAATATCTGTTCAGATAGCTTATTCCTACAGAATCTCCGATATTTACGGTAACCTTTCTGGTTGCAAGTGCATATACCGCTCTTTTGATCAATGTTTCAATTGTATTTGCATTAGGCTTTCCACTGAGAATTGCAGATATATTTGTCTTATTAAGCGGTATATATGATATTTCGGAGCCATAATCCGTAGCTGCATCTATAGTCTGTCCGTCATGATTCGGATTATCATTCGGACCATAATCAAATGCATTTGCCTTATCATCAACACATACCAGCGGGGCAGTATAATCAGTTCCGTTTTCTCTGAGATATATCTTTCCGTGAGTGTTGGGTTTGTATATATATCCATCATTTCCCGAAGTACCTCTGAGCGGTCCCCTTACTGCTTTTTCATCATAATCAGAAGCTGATGCAGATCGCGGAATATATTTAACAAAGGCATAAAGACCTGAAGCCCCGGGGTTATGTGTCGCCAGCTCGTAGAGATTGTAATACGAATTATCCTCTTCAGCATTCTCTTTCAGCACGACATCAGCAGCCGCTTTTATCTTTTCTGATTCTATATTATCCTTTGAGTAGTTACCTGCAAAGATTGCCGCTGCTTCTGAAGTAGAATCTGCTACAACATAGTAATCAACTGTATCTCCGTAATTTGATATATCGATCTTTATTGCTCTGTCATTGCAGGCTCCGATTATAATAGCCGGTTCAACGGATCCGGGAAGGAAGTATCTGACATCCATGCCTTTATTACCTGCTGCACCGATAACGGTAATATCCTTTTCCACCGCCTCATTTATAACATTCTTAACTACACTGCTTTCTTCACTTGCTAAAGCTGCAAATGACATACATATAATATCTGCGTTATTATCAATCGCATACCTGGCAGCCGCATAGATATCCGAAGGCTTTGCTTTTCCATCCGCTCCGAAAGCCTTAATCGAAATGATCCTTGCATCCGGATTTTCGCCCAATATAATATCCGCCATCAACGAACCATGACCATTCTCATCCGAAGAGTCATCTCCTATTACCGATACCGAATCTGCAACCTTCGTCTTATCTCTGATGCCTGAATCAATAAGCGCTATGATCTTCCCTTTCCCTGCATCTGAAGGTATATCAGGTTCAACCAGTTCTGAAAGACATGTAAGTGCGTCTTCCCGATCCACTGCTTCTGCTTCTTCTGACTCACTCTCATCTGCTACTTCAAATATCTCATCATCATAATCCGCATAGATGGCACAGTTGCAGTAATATGAATACCCTGCTTCCCTTTCTTCTTCTGTCTTATATCCGATTAAGTATGCTTCTCCAAATGATGAAATAATATATCCGTCCGTGAGAATCTTTTCATTATCAGTAAGCACAAGAAGCCTATATGGAAGTTCTTCAGCTTCTTCTTCAGCTTTTTCAGCTTCTTCTTCAGCTTTTTCCTCAACTTCCTCTTTTTGTTCTTCTTCAATTTTTTCTATCTCATCTTCATGAATATCTTCTAACTCATTTTTCTCAATTCCATCTGGTTGTTCTTCTGATATTTCTTCTTCTGATATCTCTTCTCTCTGCTCTTCTGTTGCTCTTTCTTCTTCAGGTTCTTTGATATTTTCTTCTTCCGCCACCTCCTCTGTATCTTCTTCTCTTTCGGGTCTTTCCATCACCTCCTCGTCTACTGTTTCTTCCTCTGAAATTTCTCCCGGATCATCCGGATTTTCCGGGGGATAATCTGCCTCGTCATAGCTTTCAGGCATTTCAACAGGTTCTGCTTCCTCCGCCTCACCTGTTTCCGTAATTATATAATCATCTGCTCTTACTCCCACTCCGGGCCACATTCCTGCAGCCATAATAACAGCAAGAATCAGAGCCAGCTTTTTTCTGATCCATCCTCTCATTTTCATTAGTGCTTCCTCCAAATATTTATACGCAATAATATTCAATTCCGGCAAAACTTATTACATCGCCGTAATTCAGCTCCTTTTCCGTTCCTGTCAGTCTGCAGTTATTTACATATGTTCCGTTAGTAGAGCCTTCATCCTTTATAACAACTTTTCTGTTCTTTTTTCTGAGTACCGCATGTATCCTGCTTATTCCCGGTTCTGAGATGCAATACTCACAGGTTTCAGCCTGGCGTCCGATTTTTATTTCATCATCGTCATTTATATAAATAGGACTCTCTTTTTCTCTGGCAAAGGGAATAAGGCTGGAGATTTCTTTTTTTTCTCTTGATTTATGATCCATAGTTTCATCATTCCTCATACGCATATTTATCGGGCTTTTTTCTTCTGTCTGCCTGATATTTCGCTCAATTTCTGTTTCTTCTTCTTTTCTGATACTGCTTATGGCATAAAATGAAAATGCTGCTATCATTAACAAGCTGAGTATTACCCCCTTAAATCCGAGAAGGATCATAGCTATGATACCAAGGCCGATAACAATCCCTCCCATGATCACGATTTTTTTCATTATTGCCTTATTTGCGGTATCTCCTATCTCATCTGAATTTATATAATCTTCATTTTTTTCAATCCGAAAATCCGTTATTTCGCCACTGCTTTGTGAATATGTATTTTCGCTAAATTTTTGAAAAAATATATCTTCTCCTTCATTCGGACAATCTGCCCCGTCAATACCGGTATTAACCCGAAAATCCATTTCTTTAAACATTTCCGGAGTAAAGTTATCCGGTAAAATCTTACTGTACAAATCATAAAGTTGAATTGTTCCCTCTCTGTCTTTATGATCGAAAATCATCATTATTTCTTCAATAAGTCCCTTTACCTGCTTTATAAATCCGCCATCGGAATCCGGTACGTAAAGCAGCTTATGCTTGTCGGAAATATTGTCATAAACAATACTCTTTAAATTTATAACCAGATCATTTGGATTCATCATATATTCTTCGATTTCCTTAAGAGCGTCTGCTATGTCTCCCAGAAGCCTTCGAACCTGACCTATCTCAGGACTTATCCTTCCGTATTTGGCAGAAAGCGTTGACATTCCGTCTATCCTGTAAAGGAGTGATTTCTTACCGTCTATATCCCTGTACTCGCATTCGGGAATTGACTTAAATGTATTGTTTATTAACATTCGGCATATAAATGATTCCTGCCTTCCTATATCCGAAATTTCCAGATAACTTCTGCACCCTTTATTCTTCTGTAAAACCATCATACAGCTGCCACCTCCTCAACCTGTCAGTGCATTTTCCGATTTCATGCCTGACGTCATATACGTCTTCCACCACGTAATTGACCCGTCCTCTGCATATAATATTTCCGTTAATGCTTTCCGCACTATCTTCCGTTTCACCAAAGAAATACACATTATCCCTTACTACACTTTTCAGGTAACTTACTATTCCCGTGTCAGACTTGGCACTGTAATAAGGCACCGAATACACCATTTCATATGATTCGCCCCTCATAAAATCCCTTTCATAAAGATGCATAAAAATCATTACTATGGACAGTGCAATAAACAGGATCACAGGCACAACGACACTTGCTTCAATAGTCATAAATCCTTTTGATACCGTAAATCCCGGGAAATCGGATTTGCCCCTTCTTTTCTCTAGTATCCGCATTTGGAACATGGCGGAAGATTTATATCTTTTATATCTACTTCCCTGATATTTCTTGATATTCTTGAACATGACGGAGTGCTGTGGTATACCTCTCCGTAATCCGTGATATACACTTCTCCTCCCTCTACCGCTCCGCAATATCTGCACTTTGAATACCCTCTTTCTACTGCATTTTCACGGTCAGTTCTTGAAACTGATGGCCTGAGATAAGTACAATCCGCATCACAGTGGTATACCACACTGCCATCAGCCACAAAAACTGTCCTGCTTTCCTCTTCTGTAACGTGTGAGCTGCTTTCCTTTCCACCTCCTATATATGCACACTGACGTATACTACCTGTGCATAGCTTTGAGAAATAACATAAAAATGGGATATTAACCTTGACATGGTAAGTATATTTAATCTCGACCACCCCATTTTCATCCGGCATTTCGGAACCAATAAGCATTACTCCGTAGACGCCACCCGTAACATATTTTTCCAGGAGGGCTCTGTCGTCCACGTAACTTATAAACTTTGCAACTGCCATTGGATAATCTGTTACGCCCACCTCTTCGATATGCTTTGTAAGGTATGCATACTCTGCCATATACTCAGCTGTTTCAGCCGCCGCTTCGTATATAACCGAATCAACTGCCTTAAGTTCGCATATTTCAATAAAAAACAGGCTTACCATCAACATAACGAATACAGCTATACTCGCTTCAATGGATGCTATTCCTTTATTCGAAGACTTACTTTTTTTTTATTCATGTCCACCAGATAAAAAACCTCCTTAATTGCAAAATTAGAATCTTCTACTACTTTCAATATCCATCCTCACTATGCAGGGTAAATTCCGCATCCTTATATGTGACTTCTGCATCAACTCCATAAGCAGTGGCAGCATTAACCATTTTAAAATCCGGTGTAATCATATCTGCATTAAGCTGCATTAAATCCAGCATTCTGTAATATGCCGTTCTCATATTTAATGCCATAAGAATCATCAGGTAGTCGTTATAATCCAGACCACTTTCGTCATTATCTCCTTCATCGGTATCTATCTCATCCAGCTCATCTATACTCCAAATAGAGGTCTTCCAGTTATCTCTTGTTTTTAAATACGGAATTTTATGACCTCGCACCAAGCAGTACACATCTGCCACACTTTCCACATATGCCCAGCATCCTGCCAGAAGATACTTAACCAGCGGTTGTATGATCGGGAAAAAAAAGGTCAACTCGGTTGCAAGTGTGTCCAGTTCCAGCATTTTCTCGGCATCCGTCAAAAGATAAGCAAAATTACATGCAAATCTGATCACAGTAATCTGGTTGATTACTTTTTTGTAATTTTCGGCATCAGTACTTTTTCCACCTATAATGTATTCCATCTCAAGATTTAAATAGGTACCGTCATTCACCTTGTTGGTAAGTGAATTAAAAACATGATTTGCATATGCGATTGCTTCTCCGTCTGTAATGAGACCTTCAACCCATCCGGCGCCTTTATTCATTTCTCTTTTCAGCTTTGAATATCTTTTAAAATCACAATCAAATTCAAAATCCAATAATCCGCCCCGTCCTAAGGACGGCATATCTGCTGCATCTACAACATTTTCACTCAGTACGGCATCCTCCGGAAGAATATAGAATGGAATGCCCCTTCTTTTTATTCTTCTCACTTCACGTCTCGGATCCCCGGAGGATCTTTCTGAAGTACGCCCCCCGGCAGCACCACCGGAGCTGACATCTGCAGTACCTCCCGGTGTGACCTCCGAACTATTTCCCGCACCGTCTTCCTCTGTCATTTCCGAAATCCCATCCACATCAGAATCCATTTGCTGTATAGCTTCATCCGTTACCGGTCTGTCATCTTCACCGGTTTTATCCAGAATTTCATCAGCCGCATTTTCAATAACTCCGTACAAAAAATATTCACTTATCTGCTCCTTAAATGCACTGCAGCCATCATCAAGTATTCCGGTCCTTCCGCTTATATTAATTTTTGCAACTGAATATCCGTCACCTGTATTTTCCTCCACAGATGCCTTAAGTTCGTTTTTAATCCCATCCTCTCCGCCGCCACCGGCATTCATATCAATCAGGAGAATATGATATTTTTCAAATATATACTCATTCGTCCATTTTGCTTTTATACTTGAACATGCAGTCCCCAATGCCACTGCCGATTTTGCCCTTGCCGCAGATATATCCGCCACCTTGAGCACGAATAGAAATACAGCCAGTAAAGCGAGAATCAACATTGAAACAAATATTGTCATATATCCTTTGTTTCTCATATTCTCCTCCTGTTTTAAGATGCTATTCCGTTTGCTCCATTAAAGATCACATTCCATAGTTTTGTGACCAGCGAAATCGCCTGATCCTTAAAAATAACAACCAACGCAATAAGCACAACCAATATAAGAATCACCTCTATCACGGCAACTCCCTTATTATTCCCTTTTTTTAGTGCATATTTTTTACTTATCATTCTCACTTCCTCCTATAGTAGAATTGTCAGATCAGACCCTTTAACGCCGGAATCATTATTATCCCTATTACAATTAACAAAAGCAGACCCGTCGGAAGAAGCAGCTTCTCGGATGCTATCTCCCCGTCTCTTCTTATATGCTCCCTTTTTATATTCATTGCATTTTTTACTTCCTGATCCATCAGCGAAAGTAGTCTGGAGCTTCCATGCTTTACGTTCTGACATATCAATGTAAGTAATCTTGTATATTCCGGAATAGAAATCCTCTTCGCCATTGATGCATATGCTTTAACTTCGGAAATCCCTGAGCTTATCTGATTTATACAGAAGGTCACCTCTTCAGCAAGTCTTTTATTACCCTCTGAAGCAGCTATCATGGCATCCTTTGTTTCCATTCCGGAACCCAGCATAAGGCTGAGTCTGCTTACAAAACTGTAATAATCTTCCCTAAGCTGCAGCTCATTCTTACTCCCTTTTTCCTTAAGGTTTTCTATTTTACGATATATAAGAACCACTGCTGTAAGTAATGCTATAAGCTGACATAGTACAAGGTTTCTGGTATAGGTTCCGCTGTTAACTGATATCTTCTTACCATCCACAGATTCAGGAATACTGAAAAACTCCTTACTTCTGTCTTCTTTTTCTGCTTCAACTAATTTATCAAGCAAACCCGACTTCGTTTCTTCAGAATTATTTTTTAAAACCGTAACGGTGATCATCTCATTTCTTTCATGAGTACCGTCTGTCAGCTTTATATTTATCGGTATATCGATATCCCGGTCCAAATCCTCTCTGAAGACTTTTCCTGTAGTACTTATTATGTCCATTCGTTCCGGTTTATAATCTATCTTTAATGTCTTTGTTTCATCCATCTCAGGAAATATAAGATCATTTTTCACATTTCCGGTATCTTCATTTTCGCCCATTATTACAGCACTTATATAAATCATTGCCTTATCAGACAGTCGGCTGAATTCCTCCTCTGTATATTCTTTCGGATAAACCTCTAACAGAAGATCGGACTCCCTAAAGTCTCCTGTGTTTATCTCCACCTTGATCGGAGCATCTCCTGTTACAGGTCTCCTGACTGCATTGGTATCATATTTACTGCTGAGGGAATATGACACCAGTATAAAAGCCACATTCATGAGGGCAATTACTGCACCGGAGTAACGTATCATTTTATACATAAATTCTTCTGATACCTCTTCCAATCTGACAGTGTTATATACTTTACCCTTTCTGATATATATTTTTATCTTTCTCCGGATTCCCTTGGGAATAAGAACATCCTTATACTTGCTGAAATTGTTTCTGCTTATTAATGCCATCATCAAAGCAACAGATATTAAAATGATTGATATAAATCTTAAAATAACCACAAACTTCATCTATATCCTAAGCCTCCCGACTATCCTCTTTCCCATATAATCTGCCAACACGTTGAGACTGAGCATTCCGGTCATTACAGCCACGCCGAACGGATTCCCGAACAGTATATCCAGCAGCCCGGGACTGGATACTTTGAGAAATATGACCATGGCACCGGGCATACAGGTCATTAACCTCTGTTCCAGCTGTCTTGCGGCAATCGCAGTCCCAAGCTCTTCCTTAAGTTCTATGCTGTCAGCAATTTTTTCTGCGGTTTCTCTTATGATCGCCGTGATATTTCCACCGGTTTTTGATGCTACATTTATAACTTCGGCAAAATCCTTCAGTTCCTGAAGTTGGAAATCCTTACTGAGCTTATTCAGGACCTCACCCAGGCTTTCATTCAGTTCAAATCTCTTTTTCATTCTGCTTATTGCATATACGATTTCGCATTTTTCGGAATGAATTGCCGCACAATCTTTTCCTGCCTCCAGAAAGGAATTCTGTATAGCATATCCGGCTTCCAGTGTACCTGTCATAGACTGCAGCATGGTTCTGAACTGATCCCGGAGGCCGGCTTTATATCGTTCCTCCAGTCTTTTTATGTTTATCCGGTATACATATATTCCTACCGGGATTCCTGCTATAAGCCCGAATATTGAGTTGTAATATATAAATGCTACAGCACATGCTATCACTGCTCCTGCCATAAATGACTGCATTATTCTTAAATAACCTTTGTTGCGTCGTCCCATCCGGATTTCTCCCTGAAAATATTAATAAGCCCTGCTTCACATAATTTTGATACATTCATCAGATCATTTTTCTTATGCAGCTCACCTATTACATGTCCCTTCGATTCACCCTTTTCCTCAAAACTGTAAAGTGTGTTGGTTAATATTTCGCTATTCTGCATTCCCATCACCTCAATTATTTCCATAACCCTTCTCGTTTTATCTCTCAATCTACCGAGATGGACCACTATGTCTATTGCCGCAGTAATCTGTTTTCGGATTGCTGTAAGCGGAATATTATCCGATCCCATAAGCATCATCATCTCCAGCCTCATCAGCATTTCCGACGCAGAATTGGCATGACCGGTAGATAATGATCCATCGTGTCCCGTACACATTGCCTGAATCATATCAATAGCCGCGGCGTCCCTTACTTCACCGACAATTATCCTGTCCGGCCTCATCCTGAGACTTGCTTTAATCAAATCTCTGATAGTTATCTCATTAGATCCTTCCACGTTGGCATTTCTTGTTTCCAGTCTGATAATGTTATCAACCCCCACAAGGCTGAGCTCTGCAGAATCCTCAATAGTTATCACCCTTTCATCAGCCGGAATATATTCAGTCAATGCGTTGAGAAATGTTGTCTTGCCGGATCCCGTTCCTCCACTTATAAAGATGTTATAGCCCGCTGCTACCATGAGTCCCAGTATTTCAGCTGCTTCGGCAGAGATAGTTGACAACCCCACCAGTCGGTTCATGTTATATTTTTTTCTCGGAAACTTTCTGATGGTAACAGATGAACCATCCTTTGATATTCCCGACAAAACAACGTTAATTCTGGATCCATCCGCCAGTACTGCGTCAACTATGGGATTACTCTCATTGACTGTTCTGTTTGCTCCCGAAACCATTAACTGGATCACGCTCATCAGCCTTTCCGGATCTTCAAAAGATTTCCCATATCTTTCCAGTCTTCCGTCTCTTTCAATGTAGATGCGGTCATAACCGTTAATCATAATTTCGGTTATTTCTTCATTTTCCAGCAGCTCGGAAAGTACATCCATTCGTCTTATTGAGTTAAATATTTCGGTCTTAAGATTCAGTTTTTCCTTAAGCGGAATATATTCCGCCGCCGACTCCCTCATAATGCACCTGTCTATCAGACGGCTTACATCTTCATCTCTGATTTCTCCCGACAGATCCATCTGTCCCAGCACTGAATCCCTGACTCTCGTTCTGATTCCGTTTTCCGCTTTTAACATTCTTCCCTCACTTATTTATTTTGATGCCTGCCAAATGGCCTGAACCATTTCAGAACTTCTGTAATCTGTGTCCGGAACTTCAATCTCTATACATCTTGTGAATTCTTCCTGCATTCCCATACCG
This sequence comes from uncultured Clostridia bacterium, assembly GCA_946610715.1. Taxonomy (GTDB): domain Bacteria; phylum Bacillota; class Clostridia; order Lachnospirales; family Lachnospiraceae; genus Eubacterium_Q. The sequence goes on from CAMOCO010000011.1 coordinate 14,265, forward strand.
ATCATAATCTGGCGAAATCTTTTCAGCTTTATTGCCGAAGTTTCGTCCGAAAGTACCGGAAGATATATCAGATCAAAGCATCCGAAGATGCTCATATCTGTAAATGCGGCAGACCCGATGTCATAGCATATGGTTGAGAATTTCCCCAACCCCGTCAGCTCCTTACTCAGCATGTCAATATCGTCTTTAAGAACATCATGTGTATCAAAATATGCGCCCGAAGCATATAGAGCACTAAAGCCCGATTCATGGCGTATGGCTTCAGTAAGAGCTGTACCGAGGTCAGTTGATCCTTGTTTCAAAAGATAGAGAAGATCTGCATCCGGACTGACTTTCTCGCCCGAAAAGTTTTCAAAACTCACATATATTCCTCCTCTAACTTCATCCATAGCAGCAAGCGCCTTGGCAAGCCTCGTCTTTCCGCATCGTCCGAGAGGTGAATACACAGCAATTTTTCTGCACCTGCTTCTGACAGATAACTCAGCAGGTTTAAATAGCATACGGATTTCCTTCAAAATCACCAAAACACTTTGATACTTGAAAATAGCGTTGCTTTCATTAGCTTTTTTCTTTTTTGTATCAGGATTTTCTGAGAGAAAAATGCATCTTACATTGTCAATCTCCCTGTTAGACAGCACCATATCCAGTTCATCTTTTTCCAGATATGCATACAGCTGTTCCACGTCCGAAAAGGCACATGCCCTAAATTCATCTTTTCCGTAGTGGTTGATGCCATCCATGAGACTGATTGCATAATCCATATCCTTGTCACATATTCCGATGCTTCTGATCCTCAACTTTTTCCTCCTGCCGTTATGGTGATGTGACTTTATCACGTATCAAAAAATCTGTAATCCAAAAAACGGCTCGAAATCTTAGAGCTATCAGTTATTGCATTTTCAGCTCTGATTCCGAGCCTTTTTAATGAACGGTACTACACTTTGCGCTGCTCTCACGGGGGTGCACAAGTTATCCGGAATCTGCTTTGGACAACAAAAAAAGGTGCTACAATTCGTAGCACCTTTTTGGTTTGCATAATCATTATTTGTTTTACATAATATTTTTTATATTGGATTTTTTTGTATACTTTGACGAATGCTTTTGTGCATATTTTTTTAAATTATTTACCATCTTTACTGATATATTTATTCAAAGTATCCACAACCGTATTCAGATTATATGGCTTTGCAATATAATCATCTAACTGATTCTTCATGATTCGCTCTTTATCGCCAAACATTGCTCTGGCAGTAACTGCAATAATCGGAAGATGTCTCTTATGCTTCTCCATTTCAATCTTACGTATCTCTTGTGTAGCTGCGATACCGTCCATAACCGGCATCTGAACATCGAAGAGAGCGGCATCATAAGTTTTTTCCTTATAAAGCTCTACAGCCTTCTCTCCGTTTTCAGCTATATCATAAGAGAAGCCTGCCATTCCGAGAAGCTTTCCGATAACCTGCTGATTAACAGGCTCATCCTCAGCAACCAGAATTCTTGCATTTTTACCGTTTGCATTATTGATTGAGTAAAGTGCAGGATCCTCCGTCTTATCTTCTTCAACAACCTCAACATCTGCAGCCTTAACAACCTTAAGCGGAATCTCTGCTATGAATGTTGAACCGATTCCTTCCTTACTCTGAACAGATATTGTACCGTTCATAAGCTCAATTATCTGCTTGGAAATGACAAGTCCAAGTCCGGATCCGCCGTATTTACGTGTATCGGATGCATCAACCTGTGAGAATCTGATGAAAAGCTTACTCATATTGGCATCAGAAATTCCGATACCCGTATCGGCAACTGCCATACGAAGCTTAATCATATCCTCCTTGTCATCAATAGCGGCAATCTTTACTCTTACGCCACCATCCGATGTAAACTTGATGGCATTTGAGAGAAGACAATTAAGTACCTGCTGTATACGCTGGCCATCAGCTTTAACCATCTTGGGAATATTGTTGCCAAAGGAAAGATCCAGTGCAATTCCTTTATTTGTTGCCTGCGGAACATGTGCAGCAACGGTCTCTTCAATTGCCGATCTGATATCTGTATTTTCCTCTTTAATTCTATACTTTCCGGCTTCAAGTTTGCTGATATCCAGAATATCATTAATCAATCTGAGAAGATTATCGGCGCAATTCTTTGCTGTGATAAGATTATCTCGGTAATCTGCCTGAAGGTCATCAGCCATAAGTGTAAGCTGAACCATACCCAGAATTCCATTGATAGGTGTTCTGATCTCATGACTCATATTTGCAAGGAATTCTGCCTGTGTCTTATAAGCAGCATTTGCATCCTCGATAGCCTTCGAAAGCTTCTGCTCTGTCTCCTTCTGTTCAGTCACATCGATAACTACCATATTAATATGATCGGCTTCGGACTTATACATAACAGTATTAAATACCTTGTCCAGCTTTTCCATGGTAATTTCAACATCCATCAGGTCTCCTTCCTTGGTTCCCGATGTATTGTAGGCCTTAAACCATGCATTAATATCCTGAAGAACTTCAATACTGCTGTCCCCCAAGACTCTGCCGACATATTCTTCTCTGTCAAGATTAAAGTATGATCCAAAAGTATTATTGGCATCAACTACTTTATATCCCAACGCCTGACCCGTTGCATCCGTTATAATTTCTGCCTGCGCAAATCCTATCGGCAGGTTCATAAAAAGCTTTCGATATTTATCACTTGCTTTCTTATCAGATGCTCCTCCTATAACTTGAGTCATTACGTAAAATACAATTGCAGCTGCTGCAAGAAGAAGTATTATACCCACTACCGGATTTACATATTTACCCAGCAGTACTCCTGCGATACCCAGCACTGCAACAACAGCTGCCGTAATAATACCGAGCTGTTTAGTATCCATGCTTTTTAGCTTGTCCATTTTTTCCCCTCCGTAACATAAAACTCTTACTATATGATACCTTCTTTCGACCTATCGGTCAATCTTCTTCTTAACTATATATAGTATAAAAAATGCTGCCCACGATAAAACAGATACAATTAATCCGATTTTAAAACCATCAGGAGTAAACTTAAACTCCAGTTCATGTGATCCTTCTCCGAGATCAAGTGCAATTAATGCATTGCCCACCTTTGTAACTTCAACTTCTTTACCATTATCAAATACTTTCCAGCCTTCATCATATGGAATTGAAGTCATTAGTATTTTTCCCGGGGCAATATCTACTGTTCCTTTTATGTAATTATCCTTAAATTCCTGAACCTCAAAAGGATTCGATGCTATTTCTTCGTTTAAATCAGTAAGCGCAGCATCATCCAACGATGAGAGATACATACGAATTGTGCCGTCTCTTGAACAATCCCTGGAGAAAATTATCTCAAAACTGACAGAATCCCCAGCCTCGATATTCCCCATATCAAACATCTGAATATAACTCCGGTCTCTGGATTTTTCTTCTCCGTTTACGGAATATACCACCTTCTCAATTCCATTTCCACGGATATTCATAAAATATCTTCCACTATGCGTGGCCTGATAATCCACATAAATGGTTACTCCGTCATCTACAGCATTTTCGTAGCTTATGACATCAGGATTGCTTGTATCTATCCCTACCTGGCATCCCTGTCCGGCAACAGTATATTCCGGAATTTCTTTTTTAAATATCTCGCGCTTACCGCATGCAAGCCATGCGAAGCTGTTGAGAGTATCCTGAACTGCAGGTCCCTGGGCAACCCATTCAAGAATATCATCATTTACCTGATATGCTATAGGAAATGCGTCCTCATTTTCATAAACCTTAATCTCTTCTGTATCATATACAACCGGCAGGTTTTCGCCCTCGGGATAAAAATCATCTCCTCTTGAATATATATATCTTACTCCGAGCAGATCATCCGTAAGCGGTGTTGAACCCTTATACAGATACTCATTTGCGCCTGTATAATAGCCTATGGCTCCCATTGTGGTAACCATTTCGCCCCTTACGGTTGAGCAGAAGGTGCCGATACTGCGCATATTATTGTAGGAATTTTCATCAAGCATTATATAATCGGCCATTTCCTCCCTATAGAATTTATACCCCTTACTTGCTGCATAATTATCGACGTTTTCCTTGGCCTTTCTTGTTATATCTCCGTACTGGGTATGATATTCTCCGTCAGCAAACCCGTTCTTTGCCATTCCCACTCCGGCATTTACAAGTATTTCGAGAACCATGAGGACTCCGAGCACGATGGTTGTAATCCTGTAGATCTCATGTACTCTGTTTCTGACCGAAAGAACGATGGTATAAACAACTATCAGCAGCAAGGTAACAAGAAGTACAATCTTCCTTGAAAAGATTGCCGTCATATCGACCTGATAATATGTGAAAACCAGCAGTGCCGTGCTGCAGAAACCGGCAATTATAACCTGCGTCAGACTTAATTTCTTTACTCTGATAACCGCGTCATATCCTATGACCAGAAGCGTAAATATAAACAGAAATGCGAATCTGTTGGGGATACCGTACTGATCATGAAATCCATGCCATATATAATTCAAAAACTTATTGTTGAAGCTTATAAAAATGAAAAGAAGTAATACAGTCTTCCTTATTTTTTCGGCAAAATCTATTCTGTCTGAAACCAGATATAAGAACAGAAGCACTATTGCAAATATTCCGCAATATATATTTACGCCGCCGTCAAATGTCATATTTGTAATAGGTTTTGTAAATATGAACTGTGCCTTTATTACATCGAAGAAACTTTGATATGTCTCAAATCCCGGAAAACTAAGATGTGCTGATGCCGTCTTGGTGATTGCAAGATATGCCATCAAAAGTGAAAGACATGCCATACCTGCTGCAAGAAGGGATGCCCCGGCAAAACATATTCCATCTTTGATAAACCTTTTAATATAGTTACTGACCGAAAGATCATTCGGATCTCCGTGTCTCGAAGCAAAGAACCAGAGAACCAGAAAGATACAGATCATGAAGGAAATATAATAATTACAGAACAGACTGTAGAAAAGCGCGAGAACATACAGTCTGTAATCCCGCTCCTTCATAAGTTTCTCAAATCCGAGTATTATAAGCGGAAATACCATAATACAATCAAGCCACATAATGTTCCAGAAGTAGCCGGCCATATAATTATTAAGCGCATATGCAACGCCCAGTCCCGTAATTATCATATTGCAGGTTGCATTCCCCTTCCTTCTTGAAAGGTAAAAGCTGAAAGATCCTGCTGAAAGGACTATCTTAATCGCAATAATAATTGACATCGCCGATGTAATTGCATTTCTTGAAAATAAGATAATTATCAGATTAAGGGGACTGGCCATATAATAGAGGAGTAGTGACTGAAAATTCTGGCCACCTCCAACATTCCATGTATATGCCATACTTCCGAAGTTCTTAAGCTTTTCCTGATATATACTGAAGAAAGGAACATACTGATGCATGCTGTCCACCATAGTAAATGACCTGCCTCCGAATGGCGCAACTCCTCCTATGATCATAACTGCCAGCATAAATACAGCTGTTATGCCCATGGCTATAACCCATGACCAGTTTCTTCCAAACCAGTTTCTATCCTCTTTCTTTCCTGTCTCAGATGTTTTCTCCCGCTTTTTCTCCCCGGCTTCAATTATGTCTGAATCATCAATATCCATGGCATTTCCTTTTTCCAGCTGAGCCCGCTCGCGAAGCAACTTTGCTCTGTCTACACGGACACGTGTAGAAACCGGATTCGATTCTTCAAAATTTTTATGAACGCTGTCTTCACGAATAATATTTCTTGAAGTGCGGATCGAATCTTCCCTGATCATGGAAAGCCTGTCACGTACATTTTGCGGTCTTGTCGTAAATCCGGGCTCCGGTACAGTTTCCGGTTCCGGTCTTATTTCCGGCTCCGGTGTAGTTTCCGGCTCCGGTTTTATTTCCGGCTCCGGCACAGTTTCCGGTTCCGGTCCGGATGTGCTGTGATCAGTGGAATATTCCGCAAGTATCCGGTCCAGCTCAGACATATCTATACCATATTTTTTATACTCATTTTCAAGATTATTTTCCATGATGTTTCCACCTTTATAATTTATAAACCACTATTCCGGCAAGTATTCCGACAACATAAATAGTAATGCTGCTGTTCTGGTATTTTCCTGCTCCACTTCAATACTGTTATATCCGAAATCGGACAGATAACATATACCTTCGGTATTTTCACCAAGAAAATAATCCAGCTGCCTCTTGGCTATTATCGGAACCCTCTCATCATCACTGTAATACCGGGCGATTATAAAAAACATTCCTGTATCACATATATCAGCTGCCTCTGCTGTTTCGGATTCTCCATATAGTTCCGGACTAAGAAATTGTTCCTCTGCCTCATCAGTTCTTTCTTCCACAATTTCTTTAAGCCTGCTATGGGCAGATACTGCCACACCGCTGCTTCCGGAAATAGTATCAAGACTATACATGGCATATCCACTCATATCGTCTCTGCTGAAACCGCCTGAGAATTCCGAAATATCAAATGCCGCCACATCACTCTCAGATAATTCTCCAATCTGGTACAAAGATGCCGCTGCATAATATCTGACATCCGCTTCTCCACTGTCTTCAGAAACAAAGTTCCATATATTAACTGCTCTTTCTTTCATTTCTTCACAGTACTGAAGCAGGTTTTCCTTTTCTTCAGCCATCTCTTCATCCATGGACTCCGCAGCTACATTCATCATATATGCGGCCTTGGCAAGACCGGCAACATAGCATAGGAGCGCTCTCTCGGTTTTACCTGCCGAAACACTTAGCTCATCTTCTCCCATTTTTAGAAGCATGTCTGTATGCCATTTAGCCTCATCGATCAGATCCGGAATATTATTCCCACTAACCTCCAGTCCCAGATCATCACTGCTGTTTCCATAATAGCTGAATACGAGTAAAATATCCGAAATAGTCTTAGCTTCATTTATCAGATACTCATTCATATCTGTTGTTTCATCCGGACTTTCCTTCATTTTGTCTATATCATTCAGTATTTCAAGATAAATCCGTTTATAAATATCATCACTGATACTAAACTCTTTAGTATCACCGGCACCGCAGCTTATGTAATATTTTCCGGGGATTGTAACCTCTGTAAAGCTTCCCACTTTATAATCACCCGCCACGGGACTGTCATCTGACAGACTAAGGAGTTCTCCATCGAAAATGCTGGTATTTGTGCTTGCATCCACTACAGAAAAATCAGTTTCCACCGTAGATTTAACTATAACAAGCTTTTGATCATCAATTCGGTGTCCCACCTGGTTAAGCAATACATTTGAACCAACTTCGGCATCTTGTGGCGTTGCATCCTTCTCCGGAACACTATTCGTCCCAAAAATAGAATCCCCCTCCGTTGCCGTATTTGCAGGCAATTCAGAAGTTATCTCTTCGGTAGTCGCTTCCGTTATAGTAATTGTTTCCGGCTCTGCAGCTGCATTTCCACAGGCGGTCAATAACCCACAACAAAGTGCAAATGCAATAAACCTTTTAATCTTCATAATATCTTCCTTAATCACTTACTATAGTCACTCGCTATATTTTATCATATCTTGCGCTAAAGGTTAAATTCATTTATACTGACATAGATATCCACGAACTCCTGTAAGCGGGTTCTATGATGTAAATCGTATTTATTTCTCAAAAAACGGAGGAATCTATGAAATTCAGACCTTGTATCGATATACATGACGGAAAGGTTAAACAGATTGTCGGCGGTGCGCTGAGCGATGTCTCGGCTTCTGAAACCAACTTTGTATCAGATACCAATGCTGCCTTTTATGCAGAAATGTACCGCTCCCGTGGTCTTTCCGGCGGTCACATTATTCTTCTGAATAAATCAGGTACTCCGGAATACGAAGCCGATCTGGCTGAAGCACGTCTGGCTCTTGATGCTTATCCCGGAGGTTTCATGATCGGCGGAGGAGTAACCTCTGAAAATGCCGAAAGCTTCCTCGATATGGGTGCCAGCCATATAATTGTTACTTCCCATGTCTTCCGTAACGGACTGATCGATATGGACCGTTTAAAGAATTTAATATATTTAGTCGGTAAAGATCACCTGGTACTGGATCTCTCCTGCAGAAAAACATCCGAAGGATATATGATCGTAACAGACAGATGGCAGAACTTTACCGATATTTCCGTAACCACAGAAACGCTTTCGGAACTCAGTGATTTTTGTGACGAATATCTGATACATGCAGTTGACGTTGAAGGTAAAAGAAGTGGTATAGACAGCACCTTACTCCGTATTCTTGGCGAATTCGATAATATTGCTGTCACATATGCCGGCGGTGTCAGCAGCTTTGATGACCTCAGACTGGTAAAAGAACTGGGTAAAAATCACGTTGATGTCACCATAGGTTCATCACTCAGTATATTCGGCGGTGATATGGACCTTGATGAAGTATCTGCATTTATGAATCAATAATCTTTGCTAAGTTTTCGGCTTAACCGGACACTTCATTACTGTAATAATCCCAGTATTCTCCGATCCGCTCCTTATTCAGATTCTCACCTATCACGACAAACAGTTCCTGACCGACGGGTATGGGTTTCATAGACAGATTGTTTTCCGTAGCATTTATTTCAATCCAGCCCGAATATTCACTGTCGGGAACTTTTTTTATAAAGCCCTTAATTCTTATCAAATGTCCGGCCTTTTCATCTTTGAAAAGATTCCTGATTATAGTCTCCAGTCTCTTTTCATCCGTAACATTTCTTCCGTTTTTCTCCTCCGAAACCCTTACATGGAAAAAAAACAGTGAATCAAATGCATCCTCTCCATCCATAATCAGCTTTACCATTTCACCGGATCTGTAGCCGGAATGGGAAAGTCTGTGATAATCCTCTTTACTGATATCTCCCAGCTTCCATATATAGATATTCTTTTCCGAAATGTGTCTTGTGCAATTAAAAAGAGAAAGGGTATCATTCAGGTATCCCAAAAGCCCTTTCATCTCTTCTACACTCATCGACTCACCCTTACTGAAAATCACTGTTCCGGCCTTGGCAAGCTGGGCTGCAAGAAGGTACCTGGCAGCACCGGATAGATCGGTATTCAGCCCTGTATCAACGATAGTAAGAACATTTCCGATCTCATACCAATGATCCAGGGGCTCTTCAAATAGCATATCAAAGAACTCATCAACATCGAATACTCCTGAAGGCTCAATTACAACATGAGTATATTTCTCCATGCCCATTGCAATAAGCTTGGTTTTCAGCCTTCTTCTCCGGCAGTCAGCATCCCCACCGATAACCATCTCTAGTCTGCAGCTGCTGCCCAATGCTTCATCCAGAAGAAGCCTGTCCACATTTATAGCACCATGATCATTTACAATGACTGCCACACGCTCACCCTCAGCCACCAGATAACGTGCATAGTCTATCAAAAAAGTTGTTTTTCCCGAACCAAGAAATCCTGTAATCAGATCAACCTTAATCATCTATTCTTCTCCGGTTTCCTCAATCTTTCGAATATTCTCTTCTTCAATTTCTGAAAAATAAGACAACATCGGTCTGACATCCGTTCTTCCTTTAAGACGGCGATCCACATAGTTTTCAGTTATTTTCATAACAAGGGGTGACAGTGCGAGCACTCCGATAAGGTTCGGTATCATCATCAAACCGTTAAATGTATCGGATATATCCCATGCAATTGAAGATGTCATAAGCGCTCCGGAAAGAATCATCAAAACAAATATTATCTTATATACTTTTGTTACAACCGGAGCTTTACTTCCTGCCAGATATTCGACTGCCTTTACACCATAATGTGACCATCCAAGGATAGTGGTAAATGCAAAGAGAAGAATTGCAAGTGCGATAAAATAACGGCCAAATTCGAATTTTCCGATTTTAAATACCGTATTAAATGCCTCTGCTACAAGAGTGCTGTCATTATCCGTAACTGCTTTACCTGTTGTAAGATCAATAACTCCTGATGTAAGAATTGTAAGTGCCGTCATGGTACATACAACTATAGTATCTGCAAAAACCTCGAATATCCCCCACAGTCCCTGCTTTACCGGTTCGATAACATTTGAATTGGAATGAACCATAACAGAAGAACCGAGACCTGCTTCATTTGAAAATACGCCTCTTTTACATCCCATCGTAATAATGGTTTTAAGTGACACACCTGCAGCTCCGCCCCAGGCAGCCTGACTTGTGAATGCCATCCCGAATACCGCCTTAAATGCCGCTCCGATAGCTGTAATATTTCCAAATATTATGACAAGTGATCCAAGAACAAATGCCACTACCATAAAAGGAATTATTTTTTCTGCCACTACAGCAATTCTCTGAATTCCACCGAGCAGAACAATTCCAACTACAACAAGCAGAACAATTCCGACAATCAGCATATACAGATTCACACCGGAATCACCTGATGTATAAAGAGTTGTATTTGAAAGTGCCGGAATATTAAATGCCGTGGTAAAGTTCATAACAATCTTATTCACCTGACCCATATTCCCGATTCCGAAAGATGCAAACACCGCAAATAAAGCAAACAGAACGGCAAGGATCTTTCCTGCCTTTTTCATTCCTTTATAATGCCCCAGACCGTCTTCAAGATAATACATAGCTCCGCCGGACCATTCACCTTCATGATTCTTACGTCTGTAGTATATTCCAAGTATATTTTCAGAATAATTTGTCATCATACCGAAAAAGGCCGCAACCCACATCCAGAATACCGCTCCCGGTCCGCCGGTCATAATTGCAGCCGCAACACCGGCTATATTTCCAACACCTACTGTTGCTGCAAGCGCAGTGCATAACGCCTGAAACTGCGATATTGATGCCTTTTCATTTGTGTGACTGACTACTTTTTTATCAAAAAGGCTTCCTATTGTTTTCTTCATCCAGTGACGAATATGAGTAATCTGAAAACCCTTTGTCATTATTGTAAGGATAATACCGGTCGCAATAAGCAGCCAGACTCCGAATTTTGTCCATACAAATGAGTTTATTATAGCATTAACTTCACTAACCCCATCGAGAAAACTATTCATTATTATTCCTTTCCTCTGTTCTTTTATTTCTTATGAATAACCGTTGACTAATATACCATAATACCTGTATTCTATGCTACTTTTTTTTATTGTCCGAAAACGCTTTTATGGTGTAAAATATATATGTGTGAATTAATTGGTAAAAATACTGTTTTGTATTGATTTAGGGGGATTTATATGACAAATATTAATACAGCTATGGACGAACGAAACATTCCTGTAAAGTACCGGCAACCCACTAAGGAATTTACAGGGCGTGTTATGCGTAATAAAACAGAGCTTGTGACCTACAGTTCAACATCGCATATCAGGATATGGTACAACAACCAGAAAGAAGGCTATTCCCTTCACAGCCATGATGCTGCGGAGATGATTCTGTGTGTACAGAACAGTTATGAGGTTCATATCAACGATCAGATATATAACCTTAATGAAGGTGATCTGCTTATTATTCCGCCGAGAACACCTCATGAATACATAAATGATAAATCCGG
>CAMOCO010000012.1 GCA_946610715.1 uncultured Clostridia bacterium
TAATTGAAATAATTATTTATATAATATAAAATATGATATTAATTAGATCGTAAAGGTTGAAAGCTATTTATATTTTAAGGAGGTACAAAAATGTTTTGTCCAGTATGCGGGAATCAGTTACCGGACGGCTCTGTAGCATGTAATTTCTGTGGGGCGCAGATTACACAGTCAGTTTCGCCACAGCAGCCGCAATTTAATCCACAGCAGTCTCAGACACCACAGCCACCACAGTTTGGTCAGCAGCCACAGTTTAATCCACAGCAGTCTCAGACACCACAGCAGCCCCAGTTTGGTCAGCAGCCGCAGTTTAATCCACAGCAGTCTCAGCCACCACAGTTTGGCCAGCCGCAGCAGTTCGGTCAGCCACAGGGAGGAATGCAGCCATACAATCCTCAGACAGGATTCAGCTTTAATATCAATGCACTGATGAATGTTATTCAGACAGATAAGCTGTCACTGCTTACTCTTATCGGCGCAGCAGTTCTGTTCCTTGCAACCATTATTCCGGTATGGGTTACGGTATCTGCATTCGGAATGTCTGAAAGCGGCGGACTTTTTGGTATCGGAGGAGGATATATAGTTGTTGCTCTTCTCTTCCTGCTGCTTTCATTGGCAATCGTTGCCGTAAAATTCGGAGTTGTGAATATGGGATTTCTGAATCAGTTTAAGCAGCTTCCATACAGCAGCTTCTACATTTCGGGAGCAATATTGCTTATATTCATAATAATGTCTATCTGTCTCGGTGGAACGATGAAAAAGGAACTGTATGGATTTGGCAGATTTGGTTTTTCATGGTGGCTTGCACTTCTTGCAGTACTTGCAATATGTGCCGAATCAGTTATCAAATTTGTGAAGAAAGAAAATTACTTTGCTTAACTAAAATGCGCCGTATCCTGAGGGGTATGGCGCATTTATGAGGAATAAGATGTATAAAAGTGATACAATATGCGCTGTTGCAACGGGAATGGGCCGGTCCGCCATTGGTATTGTCAGAATCAGCGGAAAGGATGCCGTGGATATAGCAGATGAGTTGTTCAGAGGCAGAAAACGTCTTAGGGAAATGGACAGCTTCCGGGCGGCATTTGGCTACATTTATGACGGCGATGTAAAACTGGATGAGGTTATAGCTCTTGTGATGAGAGGACCTCATACTTATACAACTGAAGATACTGTCGAACTGGACTGCCACGGCGGTCCTCTTGTTATGAAGAGGATTCTTGAGCTTTTGATCAAGAACGGCGTCAGACCGGCGGAACCCGGAGAGTTTACCAAGAGAGCTTTTCTGGGCGGAAGGATCGATATGACTGGAGCTGAAGCTGTAATGGATGTGATAAGTGCCGAAAATGACATGGCTCTCAGGTCATCTGTAGAGCAGCTGTCGGGCAGCCTCAGAAAATGTATCACTGAAATGAGGGACAGAATCATCCGTGAAACCGCATTTATAGAAGCGGCTATTGATGATCCGGAGAATTACAGTCTAAATGGCTACGAGGAAAAATTATCTGAAATAATAAATGATATTGATCATGAGATTTTAAAGCTTATCGAAACCGGAGATGAAGGCAGGATAATAAAGGAAGGCGTCAGAACCGCAATAGTCGGTCGTCCCAATGTGGGTAAGTCCTCGGTTATGAATATGCTTACGGGAACCGACAGGGCAATAGTAACCAGCGTTGAAGGAACCACAAGAGATACGCTGGAGGAATATATAAATCTGAACGGAATTACGCTTAAGCTGATAGATACGGCGGGAATCAGAAATACAGATGATATAGTTGAGAAAATCGGAGTTGAGAGAGCTCTGGAGTCCATGAATGAGGCTGACCTTATCATGCTGGTGCTTGACAGTTCAGAGCCCCTCAACGAAAATGATAAAGAACTCATCAGGAACATTTCCAAAAGGAAATATCTTGTTCTTATAAATAAAAGTGACATGGAGCAGAAGCTGGATATGGACGAACTGTCTCAGCTTGACAGCTCAAAGTTTATCTCTATTTCGGCAAAATATAATGAAGGACTGGATGAAATACGTGACGCGGTAAGAAAGATGTTCTTTGCCGCTGAGATTGACTTTAATAATCAGATCTATATAACCAATCTGAGGCATAAAAATGCGCTTATAAGTGCATCCGAGAGTCTGGGCAGGGTTAAAGAAAGTATAGCAGCCGGTCTGGGAGAGGATTTTTATACGATAGATATGATGGCAGCCTATGAATCTCTGGGAGAGATAATAGGTGAGACTTTGGAGGATGATCTGGCAGACAGAATATTCAGCGAGTTCTGTATGGGTAAGTAGTACTTGCCCGGTTCGGACGGCTTTATCAGATTGAAATGGCGGATTGATAGATGAATGTTGAAGAAACCTATGACATTATAATAGTAGGAGCGGGACATGCGGGCTGTGAGGCGGCACTTGCTGCAGCAAGACTTGGGTTCGAAACCATTATGTTCACGGTAAGTATGGACAGTGTGGCGCTTATGCCCTGTAATCCAAATATCGGAGGAAGCTCGAAGGGACATCTGGTAAGAGAGATCGATGCTCTTGGCGGAGAAATGGGTAAGAATATAGATAAGACCTATATTCAGTCGAAGATGCTTAACATTTCCAAGGGACCTGCGGTTCATTCCCTTCGTGCACAGGCTGACAAGGGGGAATATACGAAGCAGATGAGGCTTACACTTATGAGAGAACCCCGTCTGACTTTGAGACAGGCCGAGGTAACGGAACTGCTTACCGAAGAGATTATGCCTGCCGCAGATGACCTCGTAAATGGTGCACCGATAGCAGGTGCCGTAAGAAAGGTGACAGGAGTAAAGACCTATTCGGGTGCCGTATATCATGGAAAAGCTGTGGTCATCTGTACGGGAGTATATCTGAAAGCAAGATGCATTTACGGTGATACTATATATGAGACCGGTCCTAACGGACTTATGGCAGCTACAAAGCTTTCGGCATCCCTCGAAGCTTCGGGGATTGAGCTGAGACGTTTTAAAACCGGAACACCTCCGAGAATCGATAAAAAATCAGTGGATTTTTCAAAAATGGCCGAGCAGAAGGGTGATGAGTACATACAGCCGTTTTCATTTACCAACAGATCGGAAGATATTACCAGAGAGCAGATATCCTGCTGGCTCACATATACAAATGATGAAACACACCGGGTTATAAAGGACAATATAGACAGGTCACCGCTTTATTCGGGAGTTATACACGGTACCGGACCGAGGTACTGCCCTTCCATCGAAGATAAGATCATGAAATTTCCCGATAAGGACAGACATCAGCTGTTTTTGGAACCGGAGGGTGAGTTTACTGATGAAATGTATCTGGACGGAATGTCATCCTCAATGCCTGAGGATGTTCAGTACAGAATGGTACATTCGGTTGCGGGACTTGAAAATGCAAAGATAGTAAGACCTGCTTATGCTATTGAGTATGACTGCATTTCGGCGATTAATCTTAAACCGTCACTTGAGACAAAGGCTGTTCAGGGACTTTTCTTCGCAGGGCAGATGAATGGCAGCAGCGGTTATGAGGAAGCTGCAGCTCAGGGGCTTATGGCGGGAATAAATGCCGCAAGGCTGCTGGCATGTAAGGAGCCGGTGGTTTTGACCAGATCGGACGCATATATCGGTGTTCTGATTGATGACCTTGTTACAAAAGAAACCGCTGAACCTTACAGAATGATGACCAGTCGCGCCGAGTACAGGCTCCTTCTGAGACAGGATAATGCGGATCTTAGATTGACTGATATAGGTCATGATATCGGACTTATAGACGATGAGAGATACAGCAGATTTTGTCTTAAGAGGAAGACCATAGAGACTGAGATAGATAGACTTAAGAATACCTATGTGGGAGCAAACCGGAGGATTCAGGAATATCTTGAGTCAAAGGGTTCCATGCCTGTTGCAACAAAGGTTTCGCTTGCGGATATTTTAAAAAGACCGGAAATGAGTTATAATAACGTGGTTGAACTCCGTAAGCTGGCAGAGGAAGTCTACGGAAAGGATGAGGATGAAAGTCTCGATCCGGATATGATTGATACAGCCGGACTTGATATGTCGGAGATCACACGGCAGATTGAGATACAGATAAAGTACGAAGGCTATATCGAAAGACAAAATGCACAGGTAGAGCATTTTAAGAAACTTGAAGAGAAAAAAATACCTGAAAATATAGATTATTCAGATGTTAAGAATCTGAGAATAGAAGCCCGTCAGAAGCTCGACAGGATCAGACCGCGGTCGATCGGCCAGGCTTCCAGAATATCCGGAGTATCACCGGCGGACATTTCAATGCTTCTTATTTATCTGAAAATGTGAGGACAGTAGACAGTAATGAGTTATATAGTTTTTGACCTGGAGTGGAATCAGAGTCCCATCGGCCAGGCGGGTGAGCATCCCAGGATGCCATTTGAAATAATTGAGATAGGTGCAGTAAAGCTGGATGAAAACTATAATATAATAGATGAGTTTTCGAGACTGGTCAAACCAAGAATTTATACGAAAATCCATAAGGTAATAAGGCAGATGCTCAGTTATGATGAAAAGATTCTGCGAAAAGACGGAATACCATTTAAGCAGGCCTGCAGTGAGTTCCTTAAATGGTGCGGCGACGATCCCGCATTTTGCACATGGGGCTCATCGGATCTGTACTATCTGCAGAATAATATGGACTTCTATTATATGAAGAAAATGATATTTCCGCTGAAATATTACAATATACAGCAGATATATGCAGATAAATACGATCCCGAAGGTAATATATGTAAGCTGGAAAAAGCTGTGGAAGATATGGGCCTTGTGGATTCCGAACCTTTCCATACGGCAATGAATGATGCCAGATATACGGCCAAGGTACTGGAAGTGTCCGGGCTGGGAGATATATCGGATAAATTTACATTCGATATTTACAGGCATCCCAAGAAATTCGAAGACAGAGTGGAAGCTTTTCATGATGACAGGATAGATGAAATATCCGAAGAATTTCCTTCAAAGAGAGCGGCCATGGCGGATAAGAGTCTTTCCACCATAAAATGTGTAAAATGCGGAAGGAAGACCGGACGGAAGATCAAATGGTTTCCTTATACCGGAAGCACTGACATGGCGGTGGGAAAATGTCTGTATCACGGCTTTATGGCAGGCACTGTAAAATGTAAGCAGGTCGGGGACAGTACAGACAATATATTTATCCTGAAAAAGACAGTTCCGATTTCCAGGGCAGAGTATGAGCATATAAAGGAAAGGGAACGTCAGGTTTACGCAAAGAAAAGAGAAAAAGAACGTCAGAAAAGAGAAGCCGCAAGAGCTGCTGTGGCAAAGAATTAAAAAAGAGCCTTACAGGGGCTCTTTTTTAATGGATGCTGCCTTACGGGGATATGCCTTCGGCGTGGAATTTATTTTTTCGATTATTACGAAACTTCTGCCGATATCAGATTCGGGAAGAGTGATCTTCCTGCAGTCCCGTACCTTTCCTCCCAGAAGCTTTACAGCCCTTTGGGAAGTGGAAAGCTCTTCATCTATATCAGCAGATTTATAAGATATGAAGAAACCACCTTTTTTAACAAACGGAATACAGTATTCGGAAAGAACCGGAAGGGCTGCAACGGCCCTTGATACCGCAAAGTCGAAATGCTCGCGGAGTGCTCTGTCTGAGGCACCGTCTTCGGCACGGCTGTGAATGGCGTCGATACCTGTCAGCCTAAGTTCAGTGATTACCTCATTTAAAAAATTAACTCTCTTTTGGAGAGAATCCAGCAATGTAAGCTTTAATTCCGGAAATGCAATCTTAAGCGGAATGCCCGGAAAGCCTGCGCCGGTACCTACATCTATAAGGGAACATTTCCCTGATGAAGCTTTTTCTGCAAATTCCGGAAATGCATTTATAACAGATAAGCTGTCGGCAAAATGTTTAAGCGCAAATTCCTCCTCGTCCGTAATTGCCGTGAGATTCATTACTTTATTCTTTTCCACTACCATATGATAGTAGGTTTCAAGTTTTTCATATGATTCCGCGGGAAGAGATATGTTCAGACTGTTTAAATAATTGTCCAGTTTTTTCATGTTGTATCCTTTCAGGTGGAGAAGTTACCGGGTAGTGATAATGACATTCTACTATGGGATGGCTAAAGTGTCAAAAATGACATATGTGTTAAAGTGTCAAAGTATATATTTGGATGATTGCAAACTTTTATTTATTATGATAGTATGAAAAACAGTGTTAAAGATATTAGGATATTATTAAGTGACCAAAAATGATTTGACAAAAAATCCTGAAGTGATATTATCTCTGTGTTGTGTTTTTTTATGTTTTGACAAAATATAATAAGAGGGGCGCATTTATGAAAGCTATTAGAGTAATAGGCTGTATTTTGGCGGCACTGCAGTTTGTACTGACTGTACTATTTATTTACATGGTTTATGTTACAAAACTGGTACCATTTAAAATACTTGTGGTTCTTTCGGTAATCATGGCTATACTACCGATAGTAGTGGTTCTTATGCAAAGGGGCAGGAAAAGTGCTTTGATAGGAATACTGATTTCGGTAATAATCAGTGCAATTCTTGTATACGGAATTTACTTTATACGTTCAACGAATAAAGCCCTTGATGATGTAACCGGCAACAAGACAGAGGTTGAGCAGATCAATGTTTATGTAAAGAAGGAAGACCCGGCAACATCGATAAATGATGCAATAGACAGTAATTATATTTTTGCTATAGTTAAAAAACAGGATTCAGAAGGTGTTCAGAAGGTTATTGACCAGATAAATGCTGACTTTAATACAGGAATTACCACTGCTGAATTTGAATCAATATATGACCTTGCAATGGCATTCGACAACGGACAGGTTCAGGCTTGTATCGTTAACTCAGGTATGCTGGATGTACTGGACAGCTCAGAGGAGTTTGAAAATTATGCTGACGGACTCAAGGTTATACTTGAGAAAGAGATTGAAACAGAGATAACAGG
This sequence comes from uncultured Clostridia bacterium, assembly GCA_946610715.1. Lineage (GTDB taxonomy): Bacteria > Bacillota > Clostridia > Lachnospirales > Lachnospiraceae > Eubacterium_Q. Next base: position 6,977 of record CAMOCO010000012.1, read on the forward strand.
TGAGGTTGAGGATAAGAAACCATTTGATAAGAACAGATTCTGCTTCTATATAAGCGGTATCGATACTTATGGTTCAGTTAATATAAAGAGCAGAAGTGATGTTAATATCATTGCTATTGTAAATGCCGATACAAGAAATATCCTGCTTGTATCTACACCGAGAGATTATTATGTAGAATTCCCGAACCTGGGTAACAGAAAAGATAAGCTTACTCATGCCGGAGTATTCGGTATTGAAGCATCTATGAATACACTTGAACAGCTCTATGATATTGATCTGAGCTATTATGTAAGAATGAACTTTACAGGCTTTAAAGCTATTATAAATGAGCTTGGCGGAATTGATGTATATTCGGATTACGGATTTACCGGAGTAGACGGAGATCAGTTCTCCGCAGGTGAAAATCATCTTGACGGTGACAGAGCTCTTGCATTTGCCAGAGAGAGAAAGGCTTTCCAGAGTGGTGACAGACAAAGAGGCAACAACCAGATGGAGGTTATCAAGGCTGTTATCAAGAAGATGGAATCATCTGAGATGCTTTCAAATTATGCAAGTATTATGGATTCGTTATCCGGTACATTCCAGACTGATATGACAAAGGATGAGGTTGGAGAACTCGTTCAGAAGCAGCTTTCAGATAGCAAGGGATGGAGCATTTACTCGTACAGCGTAAGCGGATCGGACGGAACGGATGTCTGCAGTTCGGTTGGTGCCAATGCTTATGTAATGTATCCTTACCAGGAAGATGTGGATTATGCTAAGCAGCTTATCAATACAGTTCTCAGTGACGGAACTATAAATCAGGATGAGATAAATGCATTTATGGAAAGCAAGTAATTGAGAATTATTTACCAGAGGACCGGATCCTCTGGTAAATTTTTACCATGGAGGTATATCCTCCGGTGAAATAAAAGGAGGTAGAAGTATGTCAGAAAAGAAAGTACCGGTACTTGTTGTTATGGCAGCGGGGATGGGAAGCAGATTCGGTGGCCTCAAGCAGATTCAGAAGGTGGATGATCAGGGGCATTCGCTTATGGATTATGCGATATTTGATGCTGTCAAAGCAGGCTTCGGTGAAGTAGTATTCATCATACGTGAAAGCTTTGCCGCTGAATTTAAAGAAGCAGTAGGAAACAGAGTTGCAGCTAAGGTGCCTGTATCCTATGTGTATCAGTCTCTTGATGAGATTCCCGAGGGATGCAGTGTGCCCGATAAGAGGGAAAAACCATGGGGAACCACCCATGCTATCTGGAGCGCAAGAAAAGAACTTAAAGGTAAGAGCTTCATTACGATAAATGCCGATGATTTCTATGGATATGAGTCCTTTAAGCTGGCATATGACTTTATCATGGCTTCCGAGCAGGATAATATTCATGCATGCATAGGCTATGATGTGGTTAAAACACTTTCTCCAAGCGGAACCGTAAGCAGAGGTATCTGTAAGGTTGATGACGAAGGATACCTTGAAAGAATAGATGAGCGTAAAGAGATCAAGCTGGACGAAGGAAGAGGTTACTATACGCTGGACGCAGGGAAGACATTTCATCTTATTCCCACCAGTGCGTCAGCTTCCATGAATATGTGGGTATTCAATCCGCAGTTTGTAAATGATATAGAAGTAACATTTCCGGAAAGACTTAAGAACGGAATCGCTGAGAATCCGCTTAAGTTTGAGGAAACATTATCGGATGCGGTCCAGAATATTCTTGAAAGAAATGAATGCAGGGTAAAGGTTGTTCCTACAAATGCCGAGTGGTTCGGTATGACATATATTGAAGATCTTGAAGATGTAAAAAATAAACTTGAGCAGCTTACAGCTGAGGGTAAATATCCTTCTGAGGAGTGGTAAGACATGAAAGATCCATTCTATAAAAACAGTAAATCTTATCTGGTTTGCGGGCTGATCGGAACGGTTGGTGTGATATATCTTTTTGCGTCACTGTTTCTGAACAGTATCACAACCGTAATAATGGTAGATGAAAAAACGACAGATGGAATGACTCTGTTTGATACGGTCAGATCAGGACTGACTTCACTAAAGAGCGGATTTGCTTTGTGGAAATTCTTTCCGCTGATTCTGTTCATCATTCTTGTAGTACTTCTTGCGGCGATGCTTTTCTTCGCGGTAAAGGATAATTTTATGAATGAATATGCAAAAAAATTGTCCGAACAGGAAAGAAGACAAGCTGAAGAAGTAAGAAAAGCAATGAAGGGCAAAAAAGCCGGATCGGGTGAAGAAGAGAATAAAGAGACAGATGAAAAGACCGATACAGCGGAAAAAAGTGCAGAAATAAAAAAGCCCGTGAAGAGAAGAAAACAACTTAACGGATTTCTTGGAGTGGTTCAGAACTATGTTGAGTATCATAAGAATTTATCCAGGATAATTGCTGTAATACTGGCACTTCTGATCTTTATAATCATGTATCATACAAAAGCTTATAAAAATCTCTATACGACTACCACAGAGCTGGTTGCCAGCTGGCAGTCTATAATCGCACAGTATAAAATGGCAGGAATTGAAACTCCGATGCAGGCATATATACGAATGGGAATCGGAAAGGTTCTTATGATTGCCGGATTTGTTATGTACAGCGCATCATTTGTATTTAACTTTATCCTTGATACATTGAATGAAGAATAAAAAAATGTGGATGGCAGATCACCTGCCATCCACATTTTCTTTTGCTATTTTACCGTCATGCAGAAGCTTCCACATGGTATCACGGTCATTCTTTTCCAGTGCATCCTTATATTCATTCAGATAGGTTGTTATATAGTTCAGCTCCTTGATAAGGTTGTCTCTGTTCTTCATAAAGATTTCCGTCCACATATCTTCATTAAGCCAGGCAACACGGGTAAGATCTTTGTAGCTTCCCGCCGAATATCCCTTATGCTCCATGGCGGTAGGGCTTTTTATATAAGCATTTGATACTATGTGGGCAAGCTCCGAGGTAAAGGCGATCATCTCATCATGCTTCTCAGGAGAGCAGACGGTGATTCGTCCGAAATCGCAGGGAGCCAGAGCAACGCGGATGTTTGACAGAAGCAGCTGGTCATCCGGATCTTCCGGAACAACTATCATGGAAGAATCCTTGAACAGTTTTCCGGAACTGTATTTAAAGCCTGAATATCTCTTTCCTGCCATGGGATGTCCGCCAACAAATGTAAAACCGTACTTGTGGGCAAGCTTGGTACACTCGGTACATATTTCCCGCTTAAGTCCGGCAGTATCAAGTACGATAGAATCTTTTCTGATGTACGGAGCCATTTCCTTCACATATTGAATGACAGCTTCGGGATACAGCGCCGGAATGATGATATCACATTCACCTATATTTTCGGTGGTGAGAACCTCATCGATGGCACCTTCAACCTGTGCCAGGTGACATATTGAATTATTCAGATCAAAGCCGTAAACCTTAACATCTGAGTTTTCTTTGTAAGCTTTGGCAAAAGAACCGCCAATCAGCCCGAGGCCGGCAATGCCGACAGTTGTTACTTTTATCATAATATTATTCCTCTTGAAATGTTATTCTCTATTGAAGTATAATCAAGATTGTAGCATTTTTGGATTTATTTGTTAAGCCATAGAGACTATATCACTTTAACGCGGTAAAGTCAACGGCAAATAATATTAAGGACAGATGAATGATCAAAACAGTAATTGAGATATTCGCGATTATACTCTTTGGAATAGAAGTATATTTTTGTGCTGCGGCAAATCAGCACAGGAGAAAAAAACTGATAAAGGGATGGAATCCGGTTAAGGGAACCATTTCATCCATTGAAAAGAAAAATGACGGCATTTCCGGTAAGACTTATACAGAGCTTACTATAGCCGGACCGGAGGACAGAACCGTTTATGCAAAAGTCGAACCTCTTTTCTGTATATATGAACCCGGAGAAGAGGTGGATCTTATGGAGCTGAACGGAGTTCACCGATTCAGGGGAAATGAAAGAGTAGATAAAAAGGGTCGAAAGGAAGTAATCCTGGGAACAGTTCCATTATTGGGATTTATCCTTATAGTGGTGCTGATCAGCCTGATATCATAGGAATCTGTCAGGGGAAGACTCATGGCAGATTTTGCAAATAATTACGGAGGATGATATATGGAGAAGAATTCAGTCGGTAAGGCTAAAAAAACAAAAGCTGTAAAGAAGGCTGTTACAGCCATAAAAGCGGATGCCAAGGAGGCAAAAAAGGCTAAGAAGCTTGAGAAGAAACAGGCAAAAAAAGATATGAAACTGATGAAAAAGGCCTATACAACCGCACTCAGAAAGGAAAGTCCGGAAAAGGCCCTTTCACTTATTGCGGTTTTTCTGACAATCGTATCCGTTGTGCTACAGGTATTTTTTATAGATGAGAAAAAATTGAAATGACAGTAAGTTTATTATTAAATTAATTATAGAGAGGTCACAGACAATGAGTAAGAGTTTTAATGAAATATTTGAAAAGGTTAAGCAGCTTCCGCCAAAGAAGGTTTCGGTTGCGGTAGCACAGGACAGTGAAGTGCTTCTGGCTGTTAAGGCGGCAAAGGAAAAAGGAATAGCTGATTCGGTACTGTTCGGAGATGCTGACAAGATCCGTGCGATAGCTTCTGAAATAGAAATGAATGTTGACGATTTTACAATTATTGACATTAAGGATCCTATTGAAGCAGCTCATGAGGCAGTTAAATATGTTCATGACGGAAAAGCCGATATGTATATGAAGGGACTTATAGATACTAAGGATTTCCTGAGATCTGTTCTTGATAAAGAGGTGGGACTCCGCTCCGGCAGACCGCTCTCTCATGTATGTGTATTTGAAGTTAAGGGATATGATAAGCTTATGTTCCTTACGGATGTTGCATTTGTACCATATCCTTCACTTGAGGATAAGGTAAGCATTATTGAAAATACGGTTGAAATATGTAATGCAGTCGGAATAGATATGCCTAAGGTTGCGGCGCTCACAGCCGTTGAAGTGGTTAATCCCAAGATGCCGGAAACCGTTGAAGCAGCTGAGCTTTCCAAAATGAATGATGAAGGAAAGATTAAAGACTGTATAGTTGACGGTCCGCTGTCCCTTGATCTTGCAACCTGCCCTGAAGCAGCCATTCATAAGGGGGCAACAGACAGAAAGGTTGTGGGAGATGCCGATATACTTCTGTTCCCCGATATACAGGCCGGAAACATCGCTTATAAAACCTTTGTTCATTTCGTGGATTCCGAAAACGGAAATATGATAACAGGAACCAAGGCACCGGTTATACTTACCTCCCGTTCAGATGACTTTGAGGTTAAGGTTAATTCTCTGGCACTGGCAGCACTGGTTGCAGAATATATGAAGAATCAAAAGGGAAATGAATAGTAGTATTGACAGGGAGGCAGATATAAAGATGTCAGTTAAATCATTAATTATAAATCCGGGTTCCACATCAACCAAGATAGGTGTATTCGAAGATGACAAAATGCTCTTTGATGAAACACTCCGTCATACAACGGAAGAGATTGCCCGTTTTGACAGGATTGTTGATCAGATGGACTTCCGTAAAGAGGTCATTTTGAATTTCTTGAAAGAAAAAGATATAGATATAAAGAGCTTTGATGTTATCGTCGGAAGAGGCGGACTTCTGAGACCCATTCCAAGCGGAACCTACAAGGTAACGGAAAAGCTTGTACAGGATCTGAAGGATGCGGTCGGCGGCGAGCATGCATCTAACCTGGGAGGTATCCTTGCAGGTGAGATTGCAGATGAAATAGGCGTTGACGCTTATATAGTTGATCCTGTAGTAGTTGATGAAATGTCTGATGTGGCAAGATTATCAGGTGTACCGGAGCTTCCGAGGGTTAGTATATTCCATGCGCTGAATCAGAAGGCAGTTGCAAAGAGATATGCAAAGGAAGTTGGCAAGCGCTATGAAATGCTGAATCTCATTGTTGTCCATATGGGTGGCGGTGTATCGGTTGGTGCTCATACAGGCGGCAAGGTGGTAGATGTATTTAATGCACTTTCGGGAGACGGAGCTTTCTCACCGGAAAGAGCAGGTGCAGTTCCTCCCGGAGCTCTTGCAGATCTTTGCTTCTCGGGAAAATATTCCCAAAAAGAGATAAAGAAGATGCTTATAGGAAATGGCGGTTTCAACGCATATCTCGGTACAAATGATGCGAGAGAGGTATATAAGCAGTCACTTGAAAATGAAAAGGCAAAGACAGTTCTTGATGCATTTATATATCAGGTAAGCAAGGATATCGGAGCACAGGCCGCAGTACTATCCGGAAAAGTTGATCAGATAATCCTGACAGGTGGTATAGCATACGGTGAATATGTGGATGATGAGATAAAGAAGAGAGTGGAATTCATTGCTCCGGTAACAGTATATCCGGGTGAGGATGAGCTTCTTGCTCTGGCTGAAGGAGCGCTCAGGGTAATCAGAGGCGAAGAGAGTGCTGCAATCTACAATCCTGAATTGACAGAATAAAGATGGCAAGGTGAGTATTTATGGATAATAATGATATAATTACAAATGAATCAACAGGGGGAACCACAGCCGATGCACAGCAGGCGGCGGAGGGATTTATATATGATGACGGAAAGGCCATGGGGGACTTTTCCGATGCGAGTTTCCAGCCTGTTAATCCGATGAATCAGAACATGCAGCCGATGGATTCGATGAATCAGAGCGTTCAACCGATGAATCCGATGGATCCGATGAATCAGAATGTTCAGCCGAATAATATGTATGCCCCTCAGAATTATTACGGACAGCCAAATGTTTATCAGCAGGGGCAGCCAAACGGTTATCAGCAGATGATCCAGCCGCCGAAGCCGAAGATGGATCCTAAAAAGAAAAAGATGATAATCCTTATAAGTTCCATTATTGCGGGACTGATAATTATACTTGGTTCTGTATATGCACTATTCTTCACACCGAAGAAAAGGCTGAAGAGAGCTATGGATGCCACAGCAGAAAGACAGTACAGGCTTTCCGCTTCTCCATATGATGAGATTCTCGGAAGCAAACAGATTGCGGATACATATCTGGAAAAGGGCGGAAAAGTAGATTTTTCAATATCACTCAATAATGTTGCCGAAAACAGTTCCGTTACCGATATGGAAATGGGAGGAAATGTTTCCATTGATAAGTCCGCAAAAAAGATGTCCGGCGGTTTTACATTTGGATATAGCGGCGAGAGTATATTTGATGCAGAATTCTTCGGAAATGAAGAAAAGACATATATTCTGTTAAAGGATATCCTTGACGGATATCTGTCCATCAATAATAAAGATGTATTTAATCAGATGAAGAATGCTCCTCTTTTCCGTGATGCAGATATGGATAATGCGGAAATGCCGTCCTTTGATATTAATTATTTTCAGGGAGTCAGTATAGAGGATGCATCGGGTTCGGTTAACCAAATGCAGGATGACCTTTGGAAGGAATCAAAGGTAAAATCCGTAGGAAGTGAAACTCTCGATCTTGGGGGTGAATCTGTAAAATGCAAGGTTTATGAGGTTACTGTTCCAAAGGATAAGCTTCAGGATTACATGGATAAGCTGGCTGAGTCCAGCATTGAAATTCTGACAAATAATGCTGCCACGAGTGAGGCTCTGCAGCAAAGTGGTACGAATATTGAAGAGCTGAAAACACAGCTCAAAATGATGTACAGAAGTTTTATCGTGGAGGATTTTATATATAAGGTATATGTGAAGAAAGGGCATGTAGCTGCCTACAGCTCCAAAGGCAGAATTAACCTCATGAGCATCAGACTTGAGTATGATGTAATGCTCAAGAATACGGGAAAGGAAAATGTTCTTTCCACGGGAGAACTTATAGCAACTCTCGGAGTACAAGGCGCGGGAGTTACAATATATGCCAAGTATGGCAGTGAAAAAAACGGAAATGAGATTGATACATTTATAGACGGACATATTTCCAGTATGGGAAGTGCCATCAATTTTAAATATGATCAGAAATATGATACAGGGTCCGGAGAGATAAGCCTAACCGGCGGAATATCTTCCAATGCTGAAGAACTTATGACCATAGACGGAAGCGGAAGCATTGATAATATCAATAAAGGAAAGAGCTACACTATAAATCTTAACGATATAGAGATTAAATCCCATGGTAGAATGATGATATCATTTGATGCTTCGGCAGGTATCAGTACAGAACCTGAGATACATGAAATGGACAGCAGTAAAAAAGTAATTGATCTCTTCACTGTAACACGGGATGAGTTCGAAGCTTTTCAGGAAGAAAACAGGGATAGAATTGAAGCTTATAAGAAACGTGTGGAGGAGATTACGAATAAGCTCGGTGATGATTAACAGGGAGACAGGGGAATGATAAGAGTTGCGGTACCCATCGTGGGCAGAACCTACGATGAGATTATTGAACATACTCATATGATTGTCGATAGAATTAGTGAGGTTGAGTCAAAATACGATACAACTGAGATAAGGACGGAAATACTGGAATTCAGAGCGGATTACTATGAAAATGTCTGCGAGAAGACAGAACTGCTCGACCTTTTATCTGAGATCAGGAGTATCATGGGAGACAGAAAACTGCTCTTCACTTACAGAAGTGAGGATGAAGGTGGTGAGCTGCGCCATGACAGGGCAGGGTTCATGCTTGAAGATATTTACAAATGGGTCGGTACAGCTCATCTGGCTGAGATGATGGACGTTGAACTGATGTCCGGTAATTACAGGGTGGCAAGATGTGCTGCAAAATCCCGTGATCTGGGCATTGAGACTGTGGTTTCTTATCATAATTTTGAAGAAACTCCTCATGATGACAAAATAATGGAAATGCTCCACAACATGGAAATTCTTGGAGGAGACATTCTGAAAGTAGCAGTTACACCGAAAAATGAATTCGATGTCAGAAGAATCATGGAGCTTACGGAGAAAATCGTAAACCGGGATTTCATAAACGAAGAAGATAATATAAATAAACCGGTGGTAATCCTTTCCATGGGTGAGTTGGGAAGACCTTCCAGACTTATGGTGGGAGAGAAGGGGTCGTATTTCACATTTTCTTATGTGGGAAATACTTCCGCACCGGGACAGATCGAACTTGGTGAACTGTTTGAAGAATTAGCTGAAAAAAACAGATCATAAAATAATAAAAGCTTCCCTATGGGTGACTAAACCCGGTAGGGAAGCTTTTATTATTGAATAATTTAAGCCTTGGCGGACTGAAATCTTTTTTCTATCTCTTCCTTGGTCAGTTCATCCGGAAGAGGGAAAGTTACGCCGGCACCGTATCTTATGGCTTCCATCAGACTTGCAAGCTGGATGATATTGCTGTGCTGATGCTCGATGGTTTCGATTTTTCCTGTGATAATAGCATCTCTGGATGAAAGAAATTCATACTCATAACCGCTTTCCTGCTTGTCAGGTTTCAGTATTGTCTGTGCGGGTTCGCCATTTGGTCCGAAGATCGTGATTTTCTCGGGACACTGTACATTATCAAGTTCAATTCTTCCGCTGGTTCCGTAAACACATAATTTATTATCCGAATTATATGTCATGGTTGCAAAGACTGAAGCTGTTCTTGCATTCGGGAAATTGAGCTGAATATTATCTATGGCATCAACTCCGGTATTCAGCTTGGTAATGGCAGGAGCCATATTTGCAGGCATCTGTCCCATTGATGTAAGAACCATGGCAATCGGATAAGAAGCAAGATTCAGAAGAACACCTCCGGCCAGTTCAGGCTTGGAGATTCGATCTTCATTATGAAGCTCATATCCCAGATTGGCAGTAACATGACGAACAGGTCCGATGATATTCTTGCTGATTATCTCCTGGAATTTAATTGTGATCGGCATATATCTGGTCCAGAGTGCTTCTGCACAGAAAACGTTCTTTTCCTTTGCAAGCTCGATAACCTCGCGGGTTGTTTTGAGATTGTAGGAAAATGGGGCTTCGACCAGACAGGGCTTTCCGGCTTCAATACATTTCTTTGCAAGCTCGGCATGAATAGAATTGACGGTTGCGATATAAACCAGCTCGATATCCGGATCGGCTATAAGCTCATCATAGGAACCGTAGCTTTTTTCTATTTCATTTTCTGCGGCAAACCCTGAAGCTTTTTCAGCATCTCTTGATGCAACTGCAAAGGGTGTAAAACCACTGAGATTATTAAGGCACTGAGCGGCAGTTTTCGCCATTTTCCCTGTGCCGAGAATTCCGACTTTAAATGTTATCATGATAATTCACTCCCAAAATAAGTATTATACAGGCGCCGTGCACTTTGCTATGCAGCAACGGTCGCTTTCATCATTATATAGTATTAGTGACAAAAAAACTATGATTTTTTCTTTTACTGTGTTACACTGCACTCTGTAGATTAGAAAAAATCGGATAGAGGTAGTTTTATGAAGAATGTCAGGATTATAGGAAGAGAGATAAAAGAGTTTAAGAAGGTTTCCGCTTTAACTCCAATGTATATGATTTTAGAGGTGATCTTTGAAACTCTGATTCCTGTATATATGGGTCAGATACTTAATATTTCCGAGGGAGATTCCATCGGTCCGGCAGAAATGAAGCATATTATGCTTTACGGATTTATCATGCTCTTACTCGCAGCAAGAGCGCTTTGGTCGGGAATAATGGGCGGTCGTTCAGGCGCCAGAGCATCTGCCGGTCTTGCCCGAAATCTGAGAAGAACCATGTACAGAAGAATCCAGACATTTTCATTTGCAAATATAGATAAATTTTCACCGGCAAGTCTGGTAACCAGAATGACAACCGATGTGACAAATGTGCAGAATGCCTATCAGATGGTTCTTCGTATGCTGTCCAGAGCACCTGCAAATCTGATCATTTCTATGACTGCGGCATTTATCATCAGCCCCAAGGTGGCGCTGATATATCTGGGAGCCGTTGTCTTTCTTGCGCTTGTAGCTTCGGTGCTGATTCGAAGAGTAACAGGATATTTTACGGCGGCATTTCCAAAGTATGATGAAATGAATGAGAGTATCCGTGAAAATGTAACCGCCATAAGAGTTGTAAAAGGCTTCGTAAGGGAAGAACATGAAAAAAAGCGTTTCGACAAAGCAAACAGTATGATTTATAAGCTGTTTGTCAAGGCGGAGTCTATCATGTCCGGAGTAATGCCTATCATGCAGGGAACCATTTATACTACGATTCTCCTTGTAAGCTGGGTAGGTGCGAAGCTTATCGTGGGAAGCGGGAACGCGGCAGGCGAGCTTTCAACGGGAGATCTTGCAACACTCCTTTCCTTCTGCATGCAGATACTTATGAGCCTCATGATGCTGTCCATGGTGGTTGTAATGATAACAATGTCAGTTGCCAGCATTAACCGTATAGCAGAGGTTCTTCTTGAGGAGAGTACCCTTGTAAATCCCGAGAATCCGGATTATGAGATTCCGGACGGAAGTATAGAATTTAAGGATGTGACATTCCGATATGATGAAAAATCGGAGCAGCCGGTACTGGATGATATTAATCTCAGAGTAGAATCCGGAGAGATTCTCGGAATAATCGGAGGAACCGGTTCATCCAAGACCAGCCTTATCAATCTCATAAGCAGACTGTATGATGTGAGTTCCGGAAGTGTCAGCGTCGGTGGTAAGGACGTAAGAACTTATGACCTTGAAACATTAAGAAATAACGTGGCAGTTGTCCTCCAGAAAAATGAACTCTTCTCAGGCACAATTCTGGAAAACCTCAGATGGGGAAATAAGGATGCTACGGAGGAAGAATGCAAAGAAGCCTGCAGGCTGGCCTCAGCCGATGACTTTATAGAAAGTTTTCCCGATAAATATGATACCGTAATATCTCAGGGAGGAACAAATGTATCCGGTGGACAGAAGCAGAGGCTGTGCATTGCCAGAGCGCTTCTCAAGAAGCCGAAGGTACTTATACTTGATGACAGCACAAGTGCTGTTGATACATCCACGGATGCGCGTATCAGAAAATCCTTCAGGGAATACATTCCTGAGGTGACGAAGATAATAATAGCACAGAGAGTATCAAGTGTAATGGATGCCGATAAGATACTGGTTATGGATAACGGTCGTGTGTCCGGTATAGGAACTCATGAAGAACTGCTTCAGACAAATGAGATATATAAAGACGTATATGAGTCACAGCAGGGCGGAAGCGGCGATTTCGATGAGATAATGTAGTTGACAATTAAAACAGAAATTAACAAAAGAGGTATAAGAATATGGCAAATCCTCGAAGAGTTCCGAGAGGAATGAAACCCCAGGTTGAAAATCCGGGCAAGGTATTAAAAAGACTGGTTAAATATGTATTTGAAAAATACGCTGTACATATGATAATAGTTTTCGTATGTATTATAGTTTCCGTGCTTGCAAATCTTCAGGGAACGATGTTCATGCAGGTGTTGATCGATGACTATATCAGTCCCATGTTAGAGAGCGGAAGTAAAGACTTCGGACCGCTTGCAGGTGCAATCATAAAGACTGCCTGTTTCTATGCGGTGGGTATAATCGCTACATATTCATATAACAGGATAATGGTAAATGTTACCCAGGGAACACTTCGGAGACTGAGAGGAGACCTGTTTAATCATATGGAGTCCCTTCCGATAAGATATTTTGACAAAAATTCCCGCGGAGATATTATGTCAGTTTATACGAATGACATAGATACCTTGAGGCAGATGATAAGTCAGAGTATTCCATCGCTCTTCAACAGCGGAATAATGCTTGTCGGAGTTGTTGTATGTATGGTCATCAGAAGTGTACCGCTGTTTATTGTTTCCGTGATAATGGTAATCTTTATGCTGAGATTTACAATGCGGATATCCAAGAAGAGCGGATTCTACTTTGTGCAGCAGCAAAAAGATATCGGCAAGGTCAATGGTTATATCGAAGAAATGATGACCGGACAGAAGGTAGTTAAGGTTTTCTGTCATGAAGAGGAAAGCATCGAAAAATTCGACGAGCTGAATGATAAATTGTTCGAAAGTGCCGATAATGCAAATAAATATGCAAACATACTGATGCCTACAATGGCCCAGATCGGAAATCTCAGCTATGTTCTCTGCGTGGTGATCGGAGCTGTTCTGGTAATGACAGGATTCGGAATAAAGGGCGCGGCATTTGCAGGTGTTGCCCCTCTTACTGTAGGAGGTTTATTCTCGTTCCTTCAGTTCAATAAAGGCTTCAATATGCCCATAAATCAGGTTTCAATGCAGTTTAATTCAATTATAATGGCCCTTGCGGGAGCTGACAGAGTATTTAAACTTATGGATGAACCTTCCGAGACAGATGAAGGATATGTAATGCTTGTGAATGCAAAGGAAGATGAGAATGGTAATCTGACTGAATCAAAGGAACGTACGGGAAAATGGGCATGGAAGCATGAGCATCAGGCTGACGGAACCGTGGACTATGTTCCGCTGGAGGGAGCGATAGTTATGGATGATGTGGACTTCGGATATGTTCCTTCCAAAATGGTGCTTCATAATGTGTCTCTGTTTGCCGAGCCGGGACAGAAAATCGCCTTCGTCGGTTCAACCGGAGCGGGAAAGACCACAATTACCAATCTGATCAACCGCTTTTACGATATACAGGATGGTAAGATCAGGTTCGATGGAATAAATGTAAACAAGATTAAAAAGGGTGATCTGAGAAGATCCCTGGGACTGGTTCTTCAGGAAACACATCTTTTCAGTGATACCATCATGGAAAATATAAGATACGGCAGGCTTGATGCAACTGATGAAGAATGCATAGAAGCTGCAAAACTGGCAAATGCAGATACATTCATAAGACAGCTTCCCGAGGGATATAATACGAGAATTACGGGAGATGGCGGAAATCTGAGTCAGGGACAGCGCCAGCTTCTGGCGATAGCCAGGGCCGCAGTGTCAAATCCGCCGGCACTTATCCTTGATGAGGCGACAAGTTCCATTGATACACGTACTGAGAGGCAGGTTCAGGAAGGAATGGATAAGCTTATGTCCGGAAGAACCACATTTGTCATTGCCCACAGACTTTCTACCGTAATGAACAGTGACTGCATAATGGTACTTGAAGCAGGAAGAGTCATTGAAAGAGGAACCCACGAGGAGCTTCTCGAAGCAAAGGGCAAGTATTACCAGTTATATACAGGTCTTTCTGCATAAATTAATAATATTAATCAAAATAAAACACTTGAATAATCAGTTAAAGTGTGCTAACATCTGTTTAAATCACTTGTAAAAATTTAACATTATTTAGAGATATTTATGGAGAGAAAAATGGAATTACATCAATCAGCAGAGGATTATCTTGAGGCAATACTTGTAATTAAGGAAAAGAAGGGATATGTCAGATCCATTGATGTGGCAAATCAGCTGAATGTATCAAAACCCAGTGTCAGTTATGCGACCAAGAGACTTCGTGAGAATGGCTATATAGTATTTAACGAAGACGGAATGATCAATCTGACAGATTCAGGAATGGAAGTTGCAAGCAGAATATATACCATGCATAAAGTGCTTACCGATTTCTTTGTTAAGCTGGGTGTGGATGCGGAAGTTGCAGCGGAAGATGCATGCAGAATTGAGCATGATATAAGTTCCGAGAGCTTTGAGAAGCTTTGCAGATTTGTTAATAATTGCGGAGTCCTGAAGACGGGCGACGATAATAATTGCGATATGCATAAATAATAAGACTGTTATACCACGGGAAGTCCCGTGGTATTTTTTTGTTTCAGCTTTAAGGTTTTTTTCAGTTTCGGATATTATCATACGATTAAAGATGAGGAATGAAACATAATGAAAGGAGCCGGATATGGGACAATATAAAGAAGTATTCATGAGAAATGAGATAAAATATCTGATAAGCAAAAAACAGTACGATGCACTGCTGGAAAGACTTGAAAATATGGTCAGAGTTGATGAGTACGGCAGAACGGAAATAATGAACATATATTTTGATACGGATGACTACAGACTTATAAGAACATCGCTGGATAAGCCTGTCTATAAAGAAAAGATGAGACTCCGTACTTATGGGGTGCCGGGAGATGAATCAAATGCATTTATAGAAATCAAGAAGAAATATAATGGCGTTGTATATAAGCGGAGAATCAGCACCAGCTACAGCAAGGCGGTTGATTACCTGATAGAGGACAGAGGACTGGTCCATGATGATAATCAGAAGCTGGGAGAGATAGAGGAAATGAGACATATCTACGGAAAGCTGAAACCGGCAATGACAATCTGCTATGAGAGAGTAGCCATGGTCGGGATAGAGGATCCGGAGCTGAGGATAACATTTGATTCCAACATCAGGTGGAGAACCAAGGAAATGGATTTGAAAAATGGAACTTACGGACGGGATATAATTGGAAGAGATCAGTACCTTATGGAAATAAAGATAGCCAATTCGATGTCCATGGAGCTGGCAAAGATTCTTAGTGAGCTGAGAATATTTCCGGTTTCCATCTCAAAATACGGAAGAGGATATACAGATATGATTTTTAGGGAGGAAAGAGCATATGCTTAATAATATATTTTCATCAATTATTACATCGGGCAGTATAACGGTCGTAGAGTTTCTGATAACCACAGCGGCAGCACTTGGATGTGGATTTGTGATAGCGCTGTTTTACATGATAAAGAATAAATACTCCAAAAGTTTTGTAGTTACACTTACGCTGCTTCCGGCAATTGTGGGAATGGTGATCATACTGGTTAACGGAAATATTGGAGCGGGTGTTGCTGTGGCGGGTGCATTCAGTCTTGTAAGATTCAGATCAGCGCCCGGAAAAGGGCAGGAAATAACCGAAATTTTTCTGGCAATGGCAGTAGGACTTGCAACAGGCATGGGCTATGTGGGAATAGCAGTCTTATTTACCTTTATAGTAGCAGTGATCAATCTGCTTTTAAATATATCTCCTTTTGGTGGAAAGGAATCAGAAGAAAGACTTCTGAAAATAACAGTTCCTGAAAATCTCGATTTTGAAGGAAAGTTCGAAGACCTCCTGGAAAGGCACTTTGAAGAGTACAGAATAGAAGAAGTGAAAACTACAAATATGGGCAGCCTCTACAAGATCACAATTCGCGTGGTCCTTAAGGCAAATGAATCCATAAAGTCAATTCTGGATGAAGTAAGAACCAGAAACGGAAATCTTGAGGTAGCACTTACAAGACCGGAAACTAAAGCGGATGAGTTGTAAAGTACTTGAAATTATCCCTGCTTTGATATATTATGTCAAAAGCGTTTTGACATAATATGTGGAAGCGGGGATATTTTATGATAAAAATACGTTTTAATATTTTAAAGAAAAGTGCAGCTGCTGCTGTGATGGCACTTATGCTTGGACTGGCCGGCTGTGGAGATGCCGACAAGGCGGAAACAACCGAAGCGCTTGTGACAACACAGGGGCTGGCTGAACAGGTAGACGGTACTTCGGAGCTCACTTCAGATACAGACACTGATGTGACTGAAACCGAAACAGATACGACATCCGAAGCGGATACGGCATCCGAAGCTGATACAGCGTCCCAAAATGATGCGGCAGAAAGAAAAGCCGCAAACGGAGATGATGCTTCAGCTGTGCAGGGCACAGACGTATCAGGAGAAGGAACAGATGTAAGTGTGATAATGGTAGGTGACCTGCTGATGCATGATAATATTTCGCAATCAGGTTATATGGGTGACGGGACCATAAATTATGACCACCTTTTTGCTCATGTTAAGGATGATGTACAGGCTGCTGATGTAGCTGTTGTAAATAATGAGGTTATATATGGCGGTGATGACAGGGGATATCAGAATTATCCCATGTTTAATGTGCTTACTCAGCTTGGGGATTCGGTGGTGGAAGCAGGCTTCGATGTAGTGCTTCATGCATCTAACCATGTGCTGGATCAGGGAACAAGCGGCATAGAAAACTGCCTGGAATTTTGGAATACAAAGCATCCTGAGACTGCAGTTCTGGGAATACACGAATCTGAAGAGGATGCCGCCGAAATATATGTTTATGAAAAAGACGGATTCAAAATCGCAATGCTGAATTATACTTACGGAATGAATGGTATGGAGCTTCCTTCCGATAAGGAATACCTTGTAGATCTTATGACAGAGGAAACCAAGAATAAGGTCATATATGATATCAGACGTGCGAAGGATATGGCTGATGCAGTCATCATGTTCCCGCATTGGGGTACTGAGTATAACCTTGGCTCTGATGATTTTCAGCATGAATGGGCACAGCTCTTTGCAGATGAAGGGGTAACTCTGGTGCTGGGAGACCATCCGCATGTAGTTGAACCGGTGGAGTGGTATACCGGCAAAAACGGAAATAAGATGCTCTGCTACTATTCGGTGGGGAATTTTATATCATCCCAGACAGGAGCCGAGTCAATGCTTGGAATAATGGCAAAGGTAACACTTCATAAGGATAGTGCCGGAGAGGTATCAGTGAAGGAATATGGTCTTGAGCCGCTGGTTACACACAGACGTTCCGGAACAGGTAACTTTACAACTTATAAGTTATCTGATTATACTCAGGATCTGGTTTCACAGAATTCTATTCTTAATTATGACAGCAGATTTTCAATTTCATTTATTGAAGATCTGACGAAGCAGGTATTCGGAGATTTATATAAAGGCGAGTAAGTATTATTATTATCATAATGTGAATAAGTATTATTATATTTATCATAGGGAGAATTTAATAATATGAAGAAGTCAGGATTAAAGAAGTTAATAGTTGTAACAGGAGTTGTAGCAATTATGTCAGGTGCCCTCACAGCATGCGGAGGTTCATCGGATGGAAATGAAAAAACTACAGCTGCGAAGGTGACGGAAGAAGCAACAGAGAAAGCAACAGAGAAAGCAACTGAGGCAGCGACAAAGGCTGCTACAGAAGCGGCAACAGAAGCGGCAACAGAAGCAGCAACGGAAAAGGCGACAGAAAAAGCAACAGAAAAAGCAACTGAGGCAACTACTGAAGCAACTACTGAAGCGACTACTGAAGCAGCGACAGAAGCAGCAGATAATTCATCAGAGGATGTATATGCAGGCGAATATCATGATAATGTTGCAGGTCGTGCTTCTATGACAATAACAAAAGATGGAGATTTATATCAGGTACAGGTTATCTGGGCAGATAGTGCAGCTGTATATAATGAATGGACATTCTCAGGGACATTTAACGGAAGCGGGGTTTTAGAATACAGTAATGCCCTTAAAGTAAAAACCGTATTTGATGAGAACGGAAATCCGACAGTTGATGAGGAAGGCAATGAAACACCTCATGAAGTATATAACAGCGGAACAGGAACGCTTAAGATGACAGACGGCGGTATTGAATGGACCGATGATGTAGAGCATGTTGCAGACGGAACGCTGTTTGTGAAGTAATTTATTTCTTACACTTGACATAAATCATGGTATTTGTTAATATATGTCAGTGTGTTCATGCCGAATTGGTATGGGTATTCAGCTGGAGATGTACTCAAGTGGCTGAAGAGGCGCCCCTGCTAAGGGTGTAGGTCGTTTGCGCGGC
>CAMOCO010000013.1 GCA_946610715.1 uncultured Clostridia bacterium
TCTTCTGATACTTCTTAAGAGTCTCAATTCTTGACTGGATTGTCTTGAAGTTTGTAAGCATACCACCAAGCCATCTCTGGTTTACGTAGTACATACCACAACGCTCTGCTTCTGACTGAATAGAATCCTGAGCCTGCTTCTTAGTACCTACGAAAAGTATCTTACCACCGTTAGCAACTGTATCGAATACTGCCTTGTAAGCCTCGTCCATCTTGCCAACTGTCTTCTGAAGATCGATGATGTGAATATTATTACGCTCTGTGTAAATATACTCATCCATCTTAGGGTTCCATCTTCTTGTCTGGTGACCGAAGTGAACACCTGCCTCAAGTAACTGCTTCATTGAAATAACGCTCATTTTTCTTACCTCCTGGTTTTTTAAAAGTATCTTCTGCGGAATATGTTATTTGGTTGAAAAGGAATCTTAAAGCATATAGATAAATTAAGAATAGGACCGTGACCACTTGTGGTCTAAGGGACAATTCT
The DNA here is from genome assembly GCA_946610715.1 of uncultured Clostridia bacterium. Classification (GTDB taxonomy): domain Bacteria; phylum Bacillota; class Clostridia; order Lachnospirales; family Lachnospiraceae; genus Eubacterium_Q. Next base: position 487 of record CAMOCO010000013.1, read on the forward strand.
TAATTTGTCTAAATCCTGCAAAGCAGGATTTATAAGAGCATGAGGAAATCGAAGATTTCCGAATGGTCTTATATGCTAATTCTTCATTTCAACCGGTCGCGAGACTGCGGGGCGTTAACCGCAGCACCTGCGTATAAACCGCATGATTATTTGCAATGCGGATCATGGCACGCCAATAGATGGGCCGCTACCGCACCATTCGAAATAATAACATATAGGAATAATCTATGCAAGCAAAAATTCCATATTTCATCTAAGAACAGCCCACAATCGTAATCAGACTGCGGGCTGTAATCAGTTAATAGTTGCATATTATCATAAATTATGCTTAATCTTCTTTTTTAAATTTTTTTGCACCGGTAACTATAATACCTGCAAATGACATGATAAACATAGTATAGATCATCATATCTATCGGATCATCTGTCTTTGGTGCAGAATCTGTCTTGGTTACTACAGGAGTTACTTCCTTTGAAGGTTCCGGCTCTGCCTTCTTCTCCGGCTCAACATTTTCTTCCTTATCCGGCTCCGGTGTTGGAGCAGGTGTTGGTGTTGGCTCCGGTGTCGGTGTTGGTTCCGGTGTCGGCGTTGGCTCCGGATCTGCCTCTTCTATCTTTTCATATATTGCCGTAAATGTATGACTTCCCTTTACAACATATTTATCACCCGGATAGTATTTTGATCCTTCCCAATACAGGAATTTATATCCTTCTTTTGCCGGTCCGTCCGGAATAGTAATCTCATCACCATATTTATAAGTTTTTACAGTTGTAGATCCATCACTGTTTACAAATGTAAGCTCGAATTCCTGAAGCTGTGCCTCAGCGAAGAGATATACTCCACCACCCTTAGGAACTATATAATAATAATTTCCATCTTCATCCTTAACAAGTTCAATTATCTCATCATTAAGTCCGTTATATGCACCAACAAGTTCATATCCTTCAAGAAGATCTACATTAAGAAGCACTTTATCACCTTCAAGAGCAACATTAAAGTCTTCACTCTTATCAAGCGCGCTTCCATCCTGCTTAGATGCAGCAAGCGTAAATCCTTCACCCTCTTCTTCAACTTTTATTATATACATAATCCTGCTTTCAAAGTCTTCATCAGGCGTAAATACAAGCTCTTCTCTATTATTTCCTTCACCATCATCTACAATTTCATAACTTGCAATCTCTGCCACATTACCATCACTATTAACTGTCACCTTCCATACGGTCAGATTAACTTCTCCCTCAGCAGCAACTTCATCATCAGGAATATCACCAATAGCAACAGGCCTACGATAATCAAAGTTTATAATTCCATGATTGGCAGCATCAATCGTTCCATCAACTATAATATCTGTCTTGCCGGAATAATTTGGTACTATCTGCATCCCAATACCGGTATCATTAGAATTAATGTCTCCTGTTACATAAATTCTGTTGTTAATATTATTACCGGGAGCTATTCCGATACCATAAGCATACATTTCGCTATTTTCATCTTTCTCACCTTCAACATTAATTCCATTTCCAATTGTTATATTATTTGATGCGGTCTTAGGTTCAACCTCGTAATAATAGTAACTATCTATCATCATGCCCATTGCAAATCTTGCTTTAGCAGTTATTGTTCCACCAATGTCAACTGTAACATTACTATTTGAGTTATGTAACGTGACTCCATGCGACTCAGAATAGTTTCCATAATAAGAGTCCTCAGGAACCTCAGGTTTTTCTGCAATAACATTTATATCACCGTCAACGGATATTTCAACCGTACTATTATTATTTGCGCGTGCATTTACACCGGTTGCGGAACCTATACCCTCTGCATTAATACTACCACCGGATGTAAATGAAGCTGTTGAATCTCTACTCGCCGAGATTTCTACACCATAAGCGGAATCATTTTCCGAAGTGGCATTTACATCACCGCCAACATCAATACTTGTACTACTGTTGTAAGAAGAATAAGCATTAACACCATAAGCGGAATCATTTTCCGAAGTGGCATTTACATCACCGCCAACATCAATACTTATACTACTGTTGCTTTCTGACTCACCTTCAACACCATAAGCCGAGCCAACTGCCTTTCCATTAATGTCTCCACCTACAGTAACATTAACCTCTCCGTTTTCCCATGATTCAGCTACTACTGCACCATGTAAATGTCCCTTGGTATCTACTGATATATCCCCCTGAACATCCAATGTAGCGCTGCCCTCTTCTGAAGAATATATTTCCGCTCCATAGGAGCAAGTACCATCCTCTTCACTTCCTCCTTCAACATTTACATTTCCTTCTACAGTAAGTGATACGTCCTTCTCATATCCATCAACGTGTGCTCCCATTAAGTCGCCTTCTTCATCATCAATATCAGTAACTTCAATATTTCCGACTGTCACATCGGTTTCGCCATCATTAGGAACATAAACGGTTGTATCACTGTCCTCTGCTGCCAGCACATTTCTTCCATAACCAAATGGAGTAACCATAAGACCGACTGCCAGAAGAATTGCCATAACCGTCTTACCTTTTCTTCGTTTTACCATATTGTAATACCTCCTTCTTTAATATTTTGAACAATTTTTAATATTTTGAACAATTTTTTATATTTTGAACAATTTTTTATATTTTGAACAATTATATAATTGAAATATTACAGAAATATATACTTATTAACAATAAAATTTCCATTTTTCCAATATTTATGGCATTGACAAAATGGGTATTAACCAATGAAAGACTCACAAGCAAAATTTCCGAAAATTTAGCAAAAAAAAATAGGGGAGCTTACGCTCCCCTTAGTATCATTCTCCCTGTGTTGTCAGGACTTCAGCCACTTTATCATAGCTGTCTCCGGCTGTAAATGTAAATGTTCCCACGCGAACCTTTGCATCAAAGCCCTTTTCAATAAGGAATGAGTTGAATTTATCAGCACTGTCAACAACACCCTTTTCTTCAAGCAGCTGGGCAACAGATTCCGAACCCATACCGGATGTAACTTCAATCGTAACCTTGTCGCCTTTTTTAGCCTTGCCCTCAGTGTCGGACGGCTTCTCCTCTGTAGCAGCCTCTGTGGTTTTTTCCTCGGTTGTTACCTCTTCTGTAGTCTTTTCTTCTGTTGTTGTTTCCTCAGTGGTTATTTCCTCTGTGGTTGCTTCTGTAGTCGCTTCAGTCGCAGCCTCGGTCGTTGCTTCAGTTGTTGCTTCAGTTGTTGCTTCAGTTGTTGCCTCAGTAGCAGCTTCTGTGGTTACTTCTTCGGTTGTAACCCCGGCTACTTCTTCTGTAGACGCCTCAGTTGCTGTTTCGGTTTTATTCTCAGCCCTCTCGGATGTTCCTTTATCAGAAGTTTTCCAAGCAGCAAACATAATGATAACGCCTATTATGATACCTATTCCAATTCCTCTTAACAGATATTTTTTATTCATATTTAATAATCTCCCTGATGACTGTCAATAACATATTTAACTTCACCAACACCAACGTTCATGACCTTGGAAATCTCGATAATGCTGAATCCCGCATTATACATCTCCATAATGTTACCTACTGTATCTCCATCTGTAATCTCAATTCCTTCTCTGTCAAGGATATCATCAAGATTATCAGCTTCAGTCAGATCATCATCTTCCTCGTCATCGTAATAGTCATCATCGTCATCGAAATCATCATATTCAGCCTGATTATTACCGGTCTCGATTGGCTGAAGAGTTTCAATTCCGTCATCCTCATCAGCTTCCTCAACCTCAGAATCTGCTGCATAATCAGCTGCTGTTGTGGTGGCTGCAATTTCAGGCTCACCCTCTTCTTCAGCATCTTCGGAGCCTTCCCAGTTTTCAACTTCCGGTAATTCTTCAGCTGCTTCTGCTTCTTCTTCAGGCTCTTCCTCTTCTGCTTCTTCAGTAGATTGATCTTCTGCTTCCGACTCTTCAGCATCCTCTGCAGGTTCTTCCAACTCTTCAGAAGGCTCTTCGGTATCTTCTGCAGGTTCTTCATCTTCTTCAAGAAGATCCTCATCTTCTGCTTCATCCAGAAGTTCATCTTCATCTACCGGTTCTTCTTCAGCTTCTTCTGAATACTCTTCTTCGATATCATCATCAGCCTGAACATCCTCAGTTTCTACATTCTCAGCCTCAGCAGTCTCATCTTCAGCATTCTCATCTTCAGTAGCTTCAACATCCTCAGCCTCAGCATCCTCATCTTCAGTAGCTTCAACATCCTCAGTGTCAGCCTCAGCATTCTCAGCAGAGGTTTCAGTTTCTGATTCCTCGGAACCGTTCACTTCCTCAGAATCCGGCTCTTCCGAGTCAGATATCATCTCAACCGCTTCGGGAATTTCTCTTTCAATTTCTTCCTCGGCAGCTGCATCTGTACCTGCTGCCGGAACAGGAATGGTCTTAACCGAAGCAATCTCAGCAAGCTTATTGTCAGCCTCACGAAGCTTTTCCTCGGCATCGCGGAGTATCTCATCAGCTTCCTGAAGTTTTTCATCTGTTATATGTAACTTTTCTTCTGTTTCCTGAAGCTTTTCATCTGCTTCCTGGAGTCTTCCGTCAAGTCTTGTCTGTGATTCTCCGAGTCTTGTCTCAAGATCAAGAAGATCGGATTTCATCTTTTCAAGACCGCCTTTATATTCATCTACCAGATTAAGGGAAAGCTTAACGTCCTTTTCTTTTTCTCCGATCCTGGCATAGAGCTCCTCAGCTTCCTTTTTGCTGTTTTCGAGAGATGCGTTAATATCATTATAATATCCATCAACATTTCCCTGAACCTTTGTAGTAAGGTCATTACTCATTTTCGCCGTTGAACGTGATACCTCATCATTAATAACGCCTTCAACTTTTCCTTTTACAAGCTCTTTAACCTTTTTCTTACTATATTCATTTACATAACCGTCAGTAAGCTTTCTCAGATGTTTCTTATCAGCCTCGGTAAGTTCCTCCGGAATTCCCGGTGTAGTCCTTTCTTCAACATCTTCCCCTGCCTTATCAGCCGGAGTGATCACAAAGCTTACGATAATCGTAATAACAGCTAAGATCAGAAGTACAATTGTAATAGTTGTCATAGCATCAACCTTCCCTTTCAAAATCTAAATCATATACCGCATCATTTACTACGGCTACGTAGGTTCCCTTCTTACCCCTTGAATGTACATCCAGGATACCTGCGCTTTCAAGCTTCTGCAATGCATTTACAATCGTTGATCTTGTAATGGCATATTCAGAAGCTATATGGCTTGCTATAATGATCCCCTCAGACTTTCCTTCAAGGGATCTGATAACATATCCTGCAGCCTTTCTTTCAGAAACCGTAAGGCATTCCAGGGCTGCATAAAGATTTTCGGAGCGCCTTTTCTCTTCTTCATTTTCATCATTTACAGATCTCATCATTTCGAGTTCTATCACTGTATTGGCATACTCTGACAAAATAATGTCATCGACGCTGAAATCAGGCAGCGGTCTGTAAATCAGCGTAGTACCCAGTCTGCTTCCGGCAAAATCAATAGGCATAATGATGGAAATATAATCTATGCCGTTTTTCTTTTCAAATCCCAGCATTGACATCTTTCCGTTATCCTTAGTAGACAGAATGGAAATAAACCGTTCATTCAGCTCACTATCTATGAGACTGCCCACATCCGCAACCAGCATTTCATGTATAGATTCAATATCCGAATCCTCGTAAATACCCAGGAGCTTTCCTCTTGCACTTATAACCATAACATTTGCCTTAAGAAGCTTTCCCAGAAGATTACAGATATCATTAAAAATAACTACATCAGATTTGTTGTTGTGAAGAAGACTGCTGATCTTTCTCGTTCTATCCAGCAGCTTAACACTCAAACGATCACCCCCTGAATATATTTTTGCACATACATTACTAATAATATCACAACATCACATCTCAAACAATACAAATAGCTAAGAAATAGTAGAAAAATCATTACTATTCTCAGTCAGCCATAATAGCATATAAAAGGCAGATGCATCAGACGAGCTGATGCATCTGCCCATATAATGTGACTATTTATTTCGGCTTAGAATCCCGAAATCTGATATATAAGTACTTCCTTGGCTGATTTGTCTGAACGTTCTTCTGTCATAACCGTGAATATTGTTCCATCCGGTGTAACAACTGTATTAGCAAACCATGGATAGTTTGTTCCGAAAAGATCACTGTCTTCAAGTGTACCGATATAATTGCCTGTTGTATCCCAGAAAACTATGGTACGCATATTTCCGTCCATTGCCATGAATCCGTTAGCTGTTTCTACCACGTATGTTACAGAACCCAGTCCCGAGCCACTGTCTTCGGGAACTGTAAGTGTCATCTGAAGAGCTCCGTTTGTATCATAGACAAATACCTTATGCCCCTTATCATTTTCATCGGAAGATGAACCGCAAAGGAAAATATGATTCTTTGATACATTTGCATGCATAATGGTTCCGCAATCATTAAGAGGCATATCCGTTAGTTCCATAGAATCACCGGAAATGGTTACCTTCTTCACTTCTTCGCCTTTTCCGAAGTAGGATATTCCAAAACTTCCTGAAGGATCAAGAGCCACATACTTTGCATCACCGGAATATTCCTTTACTATCTCCCCATCCTTCCACTCTACAAGAGGCTTACTGAAGCCTGAAAGAAGCAGTCTTCCATCATCAGTTGACATAATACTGTCAAATTTAGTATCCAATGTGTAAGTTTCCTGAAGTTCTACGCCTGTCTCACCAATGGCATATTTTCCGACAACCGTTTCAGAGAGCAAATAGAGATAGCCATCTGAGTATGCAATATTATGATTAAATACCTCATGAGTAATTGACGGCTCTGACATTTTCAGGAATTTTGCAGAAATATCAAATGAACCGACAGTTGCTGTCATATCATCTGTACTAAAAGGTTCACCTTCCCAATACCATGGTCCGTCTACATTTCCGATATCCGTAACAGTAAACTTAAGGCTGTCAAGTGCCGGCTGTACATCGGCATTTTCCGGCTCGCCGGTAATTCTTATCTTGATAGTCTCATTGGCACCTTCAAGACGTGCGATATATGTTAATGTTGTGCCATTTAAATTCTTTATAAAATCAACACCGCCGATATTTACAGTCTCTATTTTTCCGTCAACATAGTCATGCTCATCAATACCAAAATTATAAAGGTCTTCTCTGAATGTGTATGTTGTTGTTACCTTGGCATCAACTTCTATTCCCACAAGTTTTTTATCAGGTTCATCGGGCTTTGGCATTTCAACATAAAGATATGAACCGTTTTCTGTATCTCTCAGTTTTTCGGAATCATATTTCCATTTACCCTGATCAAATCCCCATGTCCAATATGTGGTACTGAGTCCGTCACCTGTTGCCGGAGTATTTGCTTCAGTACTTCCCGCTTCCTCTGTAGTTACTTCTGTAGCAGCTTCTGTGGCTACATCTGTAATTTCTTCTGTAGTGTCTCCTCCGAAATCGTCTCCATCCAGAGGATATTCTTCTGTATCTTCACTTTCAATTGTTGCAACATACCATTTGCTGCCCTTTTTAACGCAGATTATATCAAAATCCACAGACTCCGTATTGGACTGTCCCATAAAATCCATGGACATAGTGATGGAACCATCAACCTTGGCAGCTGCGCTGCAATCAATATCGATACCGGCTTCATCCTTCATCATTTTCTTTACTTCATCTACACTCATATCTTCAGCTTTACCGACCTTAATATCCGAGAATTTAATGCCGAAGCCCTTAAGCATATCAAATGAAGACTGGATATCATCAACAGTGGAACCCATTCCCATGGAGGCGAGATTATCCTTAAGTTCCGGTAAAAAGCAATCCATCATAGCCTTGGCATCAAGTTCAGCATATGCATTTAAGAATTTTTCGGCTGCATTTTCAGGCTTATCCTTCAGTCCGAATACATCAAATACAAATATAAGAAGAACTGCTGCTATAATAACTGCTGCCGCAGCGGAAAGTCCGATGATGAGACCCTTCTTGGATTTCTTCGGGCCATTACCGGTTCCGTCACCGTCTGCCGGTCCTGCTGACGGTACATCAGGTGGTACCGGTTTATCGGCTTTCTCCGTTGTTCCCTGTTCATAAGTCATACCCGGCTGACTGTACTGATTTTGGTCAACTCCCGGCTGTGAGTACTGATTCTGATCATACGCCGACTGCCCGTACTGGTTCTGGTCGTACCCCGGCTGCGAGTACTGATTCTGGTCGTACCCCGGCTGTCCGTACTGGTTCTGGTCGTACCCCGGCTGTCCGTACTGATTCTGATCATACCCCGGCTGTCCATACTGGTTCTGACCATAGCCCGGCTGTATATACTGATTCTGATCATATCCCGGCTGACTATTCTGCTGTGGATTATAGCCATTATCGGCACTGTTCATATTATCATCCATACATGCTTCCTCCTTAACTGTTGCATCATAAAAATACATCTAACCATTTTCTTTATATCATAGACTTACGTATCCTACAATCATCCGATATGACTAAAAATGACGCCGAATTAATCGGCGTCATTCATCTGTTCTTTATAATTACATGATGTATTTTCACATACAAGCTTCTTACCTTTAATATAGAGCAGGCCTCCGCACTGCGGACATCTCTTTGCCACCGGTCTTGCCCAGGACGTATAATCACATTCAGGGAAGCCGATACATCCGTAGAATATCCTGCCCTTCTTGGATGCCCTCTTTACGATATCCTTTCCGCACTTAGGACATTCCACACCTATTTTTTCAAAATAAGGTTTCGTATTTCTGCATTCCGGAAAATTCGGGCATGCCAGAAACTTACCATGGGAACCGTATTTGATTACCATATTGGCACCGCAGTTTTCACAAATTTCCTCTGACTTTTCATCTGCAACCTTCACCTTGGAAAGTGACTCTGCAGCATTATTTATCTCCTTTTCGAGGTCAGGATAGAAATTACGGACAACCACTTTCCAGTTAACAACTCCGTCTCCTATACTGTCAAGAAGCGTTTCCATATTAGCCGTAAAATCTATATCCACTATTTCCGGAAATGCCGTCTCCATGATTGTATTTACTACCGAACCGAGCTCCGTAACATACAGATTCTTCTGTTCCTTGGTTACATATCTTCTGTTCAGAAGTGTTGATATGGTTGGAGCATAAGTAGAAGGACGGCCTATTCCGTTTTCCTCCATAGCTCTTACAAGACTTGCCTCCGTAAAATGTGCCGGCGGCTCAGTAAAGTGCTGTTTTGGAAGCAGCTCACCCAGTTTAAGTATATCGCCTTTACTAATTCCGCTGAAATTGATACTGTTTTTATCTTCGTCATCCTCTTCTGTATTATATACATTGAGAAATCCCGGAAATGCCACGGAACTGCTTGATGCTCTCAGCTTATTTCCGGCAGCTTCAACAGTAACTGCAAATATATCATATTCCGCAGGCTTCATTCTGCTTGCAAGAAATCTTTCATATATAAGCTTATAAAGCTTATACTGATCATTGCTGATAACTCCCTTAAGTGATGCGGGTGTTCTTGTTACGTCTGTCGGTCTTATAGCTTCATGAGCATCCTGAATATTTTTATTCTTATCATTTCCAGCTTTTTCTTCGGATACATACTCTTCTCCGAAGGTTTCTTTTATGTAGCTTCTTGCAGCCGCATCCGCTTCATCGGATATTCTTGTAGAATCGGTTCTCAGGTATGTGATAAGACCTACTGTACCCTGACCTTTAATCTCAACACCTTCATACAGCTGCTGTGCTATTCTCATGGTCTTTGCCGTGGCAAAATTGATCTTTGAAGCAGCAGTCTGCTGAAGTGTACTTGTAGTAAAGGGATGAGGTCCTTTTTTTGTACGCTTTGAATTCTTGATCTCGGAAACTGTAAAATCCGAGGGATTCATCAGACTACATAGTCTGTCAGCCTCTGTCTTTGAAGAAATGTCGCCTACATAACGGAAAGCAACAGGTTTCTTCTGTCCCGGAACATTTATCATTGCATCGATGGTCCAGTATTCATCCGGAATAAATCTGTCTATCTCGGCTTCTCTGTCTGATATCATTTTAAGTGTAACGGACTGAACTCTTCCGGCTGAAAGGCCTCTCTTACCAACCTTATCCCAAAGCAGCGGACTTATCTCATAACCAACCAGTCTGTCTACAACACGTCTTGCCTGCTGTGCATCCACCAGCTTCATATCAATGTCTCTTGCATTTTTAAGAGATTCCTTCACTGCATTTTTGGTAATCTCATTAAATGCAATTCTTTTATATTTTTTATCTTCCAGCTTAAGTGCCACCGAAAGATGATATGAGATTGCTTCTCCTTCGCGGTCCGGGTCAGTTGCAAGATAAACAAAGTCAGATTTTTTAACCGCCTTTCTGAGAGTACTGAGAAGGTCACCCTTTCCCCTTATTGTAATATAATGAGGTTCAAAATCATTTGCCTTATCAATTCCAAGACTGCTCTTCGGAAGGTCTCTCACATGTCCTTCTGAAGCTATAACCTCAAAATTCTTCCCAAGAAATTTTTTAATAGTCTTCGCCTTTGTCGGAGACTCGACTATCACAAGATTCTTTGCCACTAATAAATCCTCCACATATATTCCTTAACGGTCACTGTTGTCCGTTATATCACAAATTATTTTTATAGGCAAGAGCATTATTTAAATTCTTTACCGCCATCATTTATATTTTTTTCGAATAATATCCGGGGCTGACCTGTATGATATATCCTTTTTTCTCAAGCTCCGCAAGGGTTGAAATAACAGCGGATACATTTTCTTTTGCAGCTCTGATAATGTCATCTATAAATACCGGCATCACGCTGAGGCATTCCATCACTTTCATCTGACGCGCGTCAAGTCCGGCTGCCTCATCCCGTATTTTGGTTTCTGCTTTTTCAGCTTTTACTCTTTCCGAAATAATTCTGTAATCACATAGTATATCCTCCGGTTCAGTCACAAGTATCGCTCCTGATTTGATAAGCCTGTTGGTACCTTCACTCTGAATATCCCCGATTCGTCCGGGCACGGAATAGATGATCTTGCCCTGTTCCAGACCTGAATCTACAGTGATCATGGTACCACTTTTAATTTTTGCTTCCACTACAAGGATTCCGTCGGACAATCCACTGATTATCCGGTTTCTTTCGGGAAAATTCTGCTTTAAGGGAATTACCTCAGGACCATATTCCGATATGATAAGTCCGTTATCAATAAGTCTCTTATAAATGCCATAATTTTCTTCGGGATAGCAGCGGTTTACACCGCACCCAAGAACAGCAGCTGTCCTGCCGCCACTGTCCAGCGAAGCCATATGCGCCCTGCCGTCAACCCCCGAAGCCATACCGCTTATAATTGTAATTCCTTCGCCGGCAAGATCCCGGGAGAATTTTTCCGCTATAAGCCGCCCGTATCCCGTAGGTCTTCTGGAACCGATAACTGCCAAGGTATTTTCGTCATTTATAATACTGATATCTCCTCTGTAATATAGTGTAAGCGGCGAATCATATATATTTAGAAGCCTTACGGGATAGTCACTGTCCACAGGAGTCACGTAGCTGATATCCATTTTTTTCAACTCTGACTCATATCTTTCAAGCCAGTCATCATTAAGGGATATGTTAATCTCATGGGCAGCATTTTCACTTAAAAAGCCTTCCTCCCTGAGTCTCCCAGCCAGCCCGTCCTTCATTTGCTTATATACCTCCTCCGGACTTCTGAAGGTGCTTATCAGGCTCATCTTCTTTTTTAGGGACAGGCATCTTAGATGATTCATCCACATATAGTACCGTCTCATAAGGTCACCTCATTTCTGTAGAAAAGCGCCTCATGTACATCTTCTTCGCGTATCTCCTCACGGTCATTTATATCAGCTATGGTTCTGATGAGTTTCATAACCTTAAAATATCCTCTGGCGGAAATTCCGGTGGAATTATATAAATCCATCATAAGTCTGCTGCAATAATCATTTATTTTAATATATGTTTCTACTTTATTCTGAGGAATCTCCGAATTATAATTCCATTTTTCTTCTCTGAATCTGAATGCCTGCCTCTCTCTCGCTGTCTCTACATCTTTCAACATTTCAGCAGTTCCGGTTCCCGGTTCCGGGCGAAACATTTCTTCATAGGTAAGCTTTCTTATTTCCATTTTGATATCAATTCTATCCATTACAGGATGACTGATCTTATTCTGATATGAAATGATTTCCCGCCAGGTACAGCTGCATCTTGACTCATCGGGATAGAATCCGCATGGGCAGTTATTTCTTGCAGCCACCAGCATAAATTTTGCCGGATATGTATACGATGCTTTTACTCTTGATACAGTTACGCATCTATCTTCCAGCGGAAGCCGCAAGGCTTCAATTACGGAGCTCTTAAAATGAGGGAACTCATCCAAAAACAGCACTCCTCCTGATGCCAGGCTCACTTCTCCCGGTTTCGGTCTGTCACCACCACCTATCAAGGCAGTCTCGGAAATTGTATAGTGAGGGGCTCTGTATGGTCTTACATTCATCAGCTGATTTCCTCTGCTCAGCATTCCGGCAACACTGTAAATCTTGGTAAGCTCCAGCATCTCATCATATGTCATCTTGGGAAGTATTCCCGACATAGCCTTCGCCATCATGGATTTACCTGCCCCCGCCTCTCCTGTCATCAGTATATTGTGAAATCCGGCAGCTGCGATAACCATCCCTCGTTTTGCGCTTTCCTGCCCCCGGACATCTGAAAAATCCGGAACATTCATAATTTCGGATGCTGCAGCTTCATTTGATATAATCCTTTCATTTGATATATTCTTTCCATTTGGTATCTCATCTGTTACTTTTGCCTCACTGCCATCCCTTCCGACTATCACACCATATAAAAAGTATTCAATTATATCTTTCACATTTCTTATTCCAACAACATTTAATCCATGTATCAGCTCTGCCTCACGTACATTTTCCTCAGGTACAAATACTGTTTTAATCCCCTGCTTAAATGCATGGTGCACTACCGGCAAGACTCCGGACACAGGAAGAACTCTTCCGTTGAGAGACAGTTCTCCCAGGAAGATTGATTCACCGAATATTTCATTTTGAGGGATTATTTCCATCGAAATAAGTACAGAAACAGCTATTGCAAGATCAAAGCCGCTTCCGTTTTTTCTGACATCTGCGGGGGAAAGGTTCACTGTAATCTTCCTTGACGGAAGTGAGCAGTCCGAATTCTTAAGCGCTGAACGAACTCTCTCCTTTGCTTCCCTTACAGACGACGAGAGATAACCTACCAGATCGAAACCGGGCAGGCCGTTACTGATATCTGTTTCAACCGTGATAAGCATACCGTCGATTCCCGCCGGTATACCGCTGAAAACTTTACTGTACATATTATATTTTTAGTGGGACATGAATGCGGCAGTCAGACTCTAAAAATCTACATCTTGAGCAGCCGCAAATACATAATAAAATGGGGAGCGGAATAATTCAAGCTTATTCTGCTCCCTGCTAAGAAATCTATCATTTTAAGTTGTACCAAGTAATATTTTAATCAAATGTGATATAAGGTCTTTCCGACGGAGATGTAAGTGTTACCTTATCCGCATATAGTACGGGTCCATAACCCTCAAATTCTTTATAGTACTCCTTCTTCAGCACACCTTCCACTATTACGAAATCTCTGTCCTTAATATTGGAAGCACCTTTATATACGCATTTCATTCCGTAGAACTCAATGTCCGCCTCACAGCATGTCATGATAAATCTGCCTGTGACAAATTCATTTTTACCGTAATTCGAAGGTCTGTGTGCCATAGCCTTGAAACGAACCTTCTTACCATTATATTTATCCGGATCATTTGTTGAATCCAGATAAAGGATTCCGAAATCATCCTCTTCAATATCTATAACATCAGCATTCATGTTATAAGGTATGAATGCTTCCTCCTGAAACTGAAGTGGATTTCCGTCCTTCTTCTCGAATATCACCTGAGCTCTTCTGTTTACGGCACGTATTCCACGCTTATAATCACTCGCTTTTGTATTCTCATCACAACGATTAAATATAATCATATCAGCATTTCTGATCTGATCCATGATGACCTTGCGCATATTGGCCATATACATATCATAAGTAGTAGAATCCACAAAGGAAATGACCTGTACAACTGTCCAGCCCTGGGGAACCTTTACTGAAAAAATCTTATCCAGCTCCCACATACCATTATATTCGATTATTACATTTTCAGGATTAACACGCCTTGCCAGCTCCATGAGATGCTCTTCGGTAAGATTTTCCTCATTTATCTCTTCAAGGGTGATATTTCTTTTTTTGAGAGCCTTTAGATCATATTCCTCTTCACCATCCTCACACATAAGAAGAAGTGTGGGGGTACCTTCCGTAAAGCCCTGATTTATAAGTATATCTTTTGCAAACCTGGTCTTACCGCTTCCGAGAAATCCCATAAATATATAAACTGGAATTTCCTTAACATTCTTTCCCGGCATTTTTATACACCTCTGTCAAATCTATAATCCAAATAATTCAGCAATTTTATCTTCTTTAAGCTCACTACCGATGACACAGAGCTTTCCGGTATAATCGGCTTTTCCGTCCCTGATCTCATATTCTCCGGGAACAAGATCAAACTCAAGCCATTTATTTTCCTTATCGGGAATAATGCCCTTCGCTCTTAAGATGATTCCGAACTCATTATCATCCTCGACTGCCAGCTTTTTAAGTATCTGAAGGAGCTCATCCCTGGAGTATTTGTGAGCGGTCTCTCTACCCCAACTGGTGAAAATCTCATCGGCATCATGTCCGTGATGATGGTGATGATGATGTCCGCAGCTGCAAACACCATTCTCATCGTAGTGATGGTGGTGATGGTGTTCATGTTCATGCTCGTCATCATCGTCATCATCGTCTTCGTCGTCATGGTGATGGTGATGATGATGTTCATGCTCGTCTTCGTCATCATCGTCATCATGGTCATGGTGATGGTGATGATGATGTTCATCTTCATCTTCATCATCCACAGCAGGATCATATTTGAAGTTTTTCATGATGTCTTCTATATTGGATGAATGCTCAATAGCTTCAAGTATCACTTCACCTGAGATATCATCCCAAGGTGTTGTTATGATGCGGGCATCTCCGTTATGCTCCTTGATCAGATTTACGGCTGTAAGAAGCTTATCCTCATCCACATTCTGTGTACGGCTGAGCACTACTGTTCCGCATGCCTCTATCTGATTCAGGAAGAATTCGCCAAAGTTCTTTATATACATCTTGGCCTTGGTAACATCTACAACTGTTGTGGCACTGTTAAGCTCAAGCTCCACATGCTCTGCAGCCTTCTGAACTGCCTTGATGACATCTGACAGTTTGCCTACTCCCGAAGGCTCGATTATGATTCTGTCAGGACTATACTGCTCTACAACCTGCTTAAGCGCTTCTCCGAAATCACCTACAAGTGAACAGCAGATACATCCGGAATTAAGCTCATTTATCTGAACTCCGGCTTCCTTAAGGAAACCGCCGTCTATACCTATCTCTCCAAATTCATTTTCAATAAGTACAAGCTTTTCGCCTTTAAATGCTTCCTCTATAAGCTTTTTAATTAATGTTGTCTTACCGGCTCCGAGAAAGCCGGAAATTATATCAATCTTAGCCATTTTTATTTTTTCTCCTGTTTTTTAAATACACTCATAGAAAGACCCGGAATGGTAACATTTATGAAGTTATCTCTTCCGTCAACCTTTCCTTCCTTTGCTATCTTTGCTGTCTTGTTATTTCTGCCGTCACCACCGTATTTTGATGAATCACTGGAGAATATTTCCTTCCATCTTCCTCCCGTAGGAACAGCCAGTTTATAATTCTTTGCCGTAACCGGAGTAAAATTAAGGACAACCAAAAGAGTATCCTTTGCTGACTTTCCTCTTCTTTCAAAAGAAAGAATCGAATGATTGGCATCATTTGCATTGATCCAGCTGAATCCTTCAGGATCATTGTCCAGCTCATAAAGTGCCGGTTCTGAATCATACAGCTTATTTAAATCTTTTACATATTCATGCAGATATCTGTGGGCATCAAACTCAAAGAGTGACCAGTCGAGCTCCGTGGATTCGTTCCACTCCTTCATCTGGGCAAATTCCTGACCCATGAATAGAAGCTTACGACCCGGATGTGTCATCATATATCCGTATGCCGTTCTGAGATTTGAGAATTTATCCTCATATCCTCCCGGCATTTTTTCTATCATTGAAGCCTTCTCATGAACTACCTCATCATGTGAAAGTACCAGTACAAATCTCTCGCTGTATGCATAAACCATGCTGAAGGTCAGCTCATTATGATGATACTTTCTGTAAAGAGGATCCTGCTTCATGTAATTCAGGAAATCATTCATCCATCCCATGTTCCACTTGAAGTCAAAGCCAAGTCCGCCCTCCTCGATGGAATGTGTCATCATCGGCCATGCCGTAGACTCTTCCGCTATCATAAGAACATCCGGGAACAGCTCCTTCATCTTGGTATTTAACTCTTTGATGAATTCGATGGCCTCAAGGTTCTCATTTCCGCCGAATTTGTTCGGAATCCACTCACCGTTTCCTCTGCCGTAATCAAGATAAAGCATTGATGCAACAGCATCCATCCTGATTCCGTCCACATGATATTTATCAGCCCAGTAAAGAGCATTTGCCACAAGGAAATTCCTTACTTCATTTCTTCCATAGTTGAATATATAGGTTCCCCAATGAGGGTGTTCTCCCTTCCTCGGATCCTCATGCTCATAGAGTGCCGTTCCGTCAAATCTTCCCAGCCCATGCTCATCCTTTGGAAAATGTGCAGGTACCCAGTCGATAATTACTCCCAGACCTTTTCTATGCATATAATCTACAAAATACATAAAATCCTCAGGTGAACCGTATCTGGAAGTCGGTGCGTAGTAACCTGTCACCTGATAACCCCAGGACGGATCAAAAGGATGCTCCATAACCGGCATAAGCTCCACATGGGTATAACCCATTTTAAGCATATAATCTGCCAGTTTTTCAGCCATTTCCCTGTAGTTATAGAATTCTCTTCCGTCGATAGGTCTCTTCCATGAACCGAGATGAACCTCATATACATTCATAGGCTTTTCAAGAAGCTTCGCCTTGCTTCTTTCAGTCATAAACTTTTCATCGCCCCATTTATATTTGAGGTCTGTTACGATAGATGCATTTGCAGGTCTTACCTCGGATGAAAATCCATAAGGGTCAGCCTTCATAAATACATTTCCCTTCTTGGATGCAACTTCGTATTTATAAATTTCACCTTCGAATTCTCCCGGGATAAACAGCTCAAAAATGCCGGAATAATCCAGCTTTCTCATCTGATACCGTCTTCCGTCCCAGTTGTTGAAATTTCCGACAACCGATACTCTTTCGGCATTCGGAGCCCACAAAGCAAACAGTGTTCCTTTTACACCATCAACCGTCATAGGATGTGCACCCATTTTATTGTATATCTCATAATGCATACCCTCATTAAAAAGGCTGATGTCAATAGGATCGATAACAGGTTCAAATATATAAGGGTCAACGAATATTTCTTCACGTCCGTCTTCATATTTAACCTTGATCTTATAATCGAACTGTCCTCTATCCTTTATTTTAACCGAATAGAATCCCTTCACTCTGTCAGATACAAGGGCATATTCCTTACCGCCTTTTACATCAATAATCTTTACAACCTTTGCATCCGGAATAAATACATTGATGTATACGTCATCAAGGCATTCATGCATTCCAAGAATATGATGGGGATTATCATGTCTTGCATTTACAAGAGCTTCCACTTCCATCCAGTTAATAGCAAATACGTTCTGTCTGCGTTTAATCATATAAATTAGCCCTCATCCAATCTGTGAATAAATATACCGCTTCTAAGCTTAGGTTCAAACCATGTTGATTTCGGGGGCATCAGCATTCCCGCATCCGCAACATCGAAGAGCTGCTGAATGGATGTAGGATACATTGAAAATGCAACCTTCATATCCAGACTGCATCTTCTCTCAAGCTCGGATAAACCTCTTATGCCACCGATAAAATCAATCCTGCTGTCAGTTCTGGGATCATCAATTCCAAGGATTGGTCCCAGAATATTATTCTGAAGAACAGATACATCAAGTCCTTCAACCGGATCATCTACCATGAGTTCATCATGGAAATGAACCTTATACCATTTTCCATCAAGATACATTCCAACACTTCCGGGCTGAGATGGTTCAAAAGATGAATCTTTCTCTTCTATATCCGCAACAACTTTCAGTTTATCAAAAAATTCATCAGCGGAGAGTCCGTTCAGATCCTTTACGGTTCTGTTGTAAGGAAGAATCTTCAGCTCAGATTCAGGGAACAGTACCGATAAGAAATAATTGAATTCTTCATCTCCTGTATAATCCGGATTTTCAACTCTTTTCATGAAACCGACTCTTACAGCCGATGCTGCCCTATGGTGTCCGTCAGCGATATAAATGTCTGAAATACCTTCAAATACAGATTTGATGGCATTTATATCATTTACATCATCAATGATCCACACTCTGTGAGTGATCCCGTCTTCGGATGTAAAATCATATACCGCGTCACTTTGTTTTACTCTGCTTACTATAGCATTAACAACATCCGAATCTCTGTAAGCAAGGAATATTGGACCTGTCTGAGCTTCGCAATTATAAATATGATTTATCCTGTCCTGCTCCTTATCTGCCCTTGTATTCTCATGCTTCTTTATAATATTGTTCTTATAATCATCAATAGATGCACAGGCAACAATTCCTGTCTGAGATCTTCCATCCATGATAAGCTCATAAATATAATAGACAGACCCTTCATCATGAATATATGTACCGTCATTATAGGCTTCATGGAGCAGTCTTCCCGCTGTCTTATATGCCTCATCACTGTACATATCAAAGTCATCATCAAAATTCGTTTCAGGTCTGTCTATACGAAGGAAGGACTGAGGACATTTTTGTACCTCAGCCTTCGCTTCAGATCTTTTATATACATCATATGGAAGTGCTGCCACCTTATCAACAACACTTTTGTCAGGCCTATAGCCTTTAAAAGGACGAATGATTGCCATTTCTTCTATACCTCTGTGATCATTCCACGTACGTGGTTGATAGCTTTTCCTATTGATTTTTCGAAATCATCTTCCGAGGAATTCTCGAATACAAACATTTCAGGTATACCGGTTGGCGCCGAATAGTCCTGTGTTGCGACATATTCATCCCAGTGTTCGATCTTCCATGTATCACGTTCTGAATTTCTGTTCACCATTCTCTTATGAACAACTTCTATATCAGTGTGAATCCATATCAGAACAAGCTCTGCATTTCTCTGTGCCAGCTTCTTGCGAAGACTTGCCATCCATTCCAGATTTCTGATTTCTTTTTTAAACGGTGCATTAAGTATAACCGTGTCATTATAGTTAAGGGCATCAAGTCCTATCTCCATAATGGCATCATATTCTGCATCACGGATCCACTTATGAAAGAAATCCGATGACCTGTCAAACGGTTCCCCGGCAACCTCAAATATTTTTTTTGAAAGAACAATGAGATCATCCTTATCAAGATAAACACAGTCTTTCAGTGCCTTTGCCAGATTCTTTGCAACATATGTTTTTCCACAAGCAGGTGGGGATGTGATAAGTATCAGTTTTTTCTTATCCATAAGTACCTCCTCAACTCTAAATATAATACAATTCACTAAAATAAAAATCGCTCAATTTAATATAAATGGTTTATCAGTTCTTTGCAGTAATATAGCCCTTTGCCTTAAGCAGCTCTGCCGAAAGAACAGCACCGCCTGCAGCACCGCGGACAGTATTGTGGCTGAGTCCCACGAACTTATAATCAAAAAGCTTGTCTTCTTCAAGTCGTCCCATGGAAATGCCCATACCATTTTCAAAGTCTACATCAAGCTTAACCTGTGGTCTGTTATCTTCAGACATATATCTGATGAACTGCTTCGGAGCACTCGGCAGATTAAGAGCCTGGGGCTCACCGCTGAAGTTTTCCCACTTCTCTATGATTTCTTCTTTTGTAGGCTTCTTTCCGAATCTTACAAAAACTGAAGCCGTATGTCCGTTAAGAACCGGAACTCTGATACAATGTGCTGTAATCTTCGGACCGTCTTCTGCTGTCTTTATAACTCCGTCTTCAACCTTGCCCCAGATTTTAAGCGGCTCCATTTCAGACTTTTCTTCCTCGCCACCGATGAAAGGAATAACATTTTCAACCATCTCGGGCCAGTCCTTAAATGTCTTACCTGCTCCCGAAATAGCCTGATAGGTTGATACAACAACCTCCTTCGGCTCAAACTCTTTGAGTGCGAAAAGTGCAGGAGCATAAGACTGGATTGAACAATTAGGCTTAACTGCTATAAAACCTCTTTTTGTACCAAGTCTCTTCTTCTGAAACTCGATCACATCAAAATGCTCTGGATTAAGTTCAGGTACAACCATAGGAACATCGGGTGTCCATCTATGTGCACTGTTATTTGACACTACCGGAGTTTCAGTCTTTGCATAAGCCTCCTCGATAGCCTTTATCTCATCCTTTGACATATCAACTGCGCTGAAAACAAAGTCAACTGTAGCAGCTACAGCCTCAACTTCATTAACATTCTTAAGCACAAGCTTCTTTACAGCTTCCGGTATGGGAGTTGTCATCTTCCATCTGCCTTCAACTGCTTCTTCATAGGTCTTTCCTGCGCTTCTGGGTGACGCAGCAACCGTTACAACCTCGAACCAGGGATGGTTTTCCAGCAGGGAGATAAATCTCTGCCCAACCATACCCGTAGCACCGAGTATACCAACCTTTAATTTATTGCTCATAGTTTTTTCCTCTGATTATTTTATAACACGTACACGAACTACACCGTCAATTGTCTTGATATCATCCACGATCTTATCAGTTACAGGCTCATCAATATCCAGAATTGTGTAAGCATAATCGCCCTTTGATTTTGAAACCATGTCAGGAACATTGATTCCGTCCTTTGCAAATACACCTGTAAACTGTGTAAGCATGTTCGGAATGTTCTTATGGCATACTGTAATTCTGGCAGCAGACTGGCAGATACCTGCATCACATCTTGGATAATTAACAGAATTGATGATATTTCCGTTTTCAATGAAATCTCTGATTTCCTTAACAGCCATTACTGCACAATTGTCCTCTGACTCTTCTGTTGAAGCACCAAGGTGAGGTGTACAGATAACGCCTTCTTTTCCTGCAACTTTGGAATTTGCAAAATCAGTTACATAGCGACGGATCTTTCCGCTTTCGATTCCGGCAAGTACAGCATCCTCATCGCAGAGAATATCTCTTGCAAAATTAAGAATTACAACTCCGTCCTTCATCATGCTGATAGCTTCTGCATTTATCATTCCCTTTGTTGAATCAAGAAGCGGAACATGAATTGTTATAAAATCACAATCTGTAAAAATGTCATTTACATTTGTTATATGCTTAATAGTTCTTGAAAGACTCCATGCAGCATCAATTGATACATACGGATCATATCCGTATACTTCCATTCCCAGGTGAGTTGCGGCATTTGCAACCTTTGCACCGATTGCACCGAGTCCGATTACACCAAGCTTCTTGCCTGCAATCTCAGTACCTGCAAAATTCTTCTTTTCCTTCTCAGCTGTCTTAGCTATATCTGCATCAGCCTTATTTTCCTTAACCCACTCAGCACCGCCGATTATATCACGGGATGCAAGAAGCATTCCGGCAAGAACCAGCTCCTTAACACCGTTTGAGTTTGCTCCGGGAGTATTGAAAACTACAACACCCTGCTCTGCATATTTATCGATCGGAATATTATTTACTCCGGCACCAGCACGTGCAACTGCAAGAAGCTTCTCTCCCGGCTCTATCTCATGCATTGAAGCGCTTCTTACAAGCACTGCGTCTGCATCATTTAAATCATCTGTTAAACTATACTGATCTGTAAATCCATCTGTTCCTACCTTAGCGATTGGATTAAGGCACTTTACGTTATACATTTATTTTTACCTCGTTATCATTATTTTTATGTTGTTTACTGATTATGCATTCTTCTCTTCGAAGTCCTTCATGAACTCTACAAGTTTTTCAACACCTTCGATCGGCATAGCGTTGTAGATAGATGCACGCATACCGCCAACTGTACGGTGACCCTTAAGATTTACAAAGCCTGCTTCTGTTGCTTCCTTTACGAACTTTGCGTCAAGCTCATCATTTCCTGTTACGAAAGGTACGTTCATGAGTGAACGGTCTTCCTTAACAACTGTACCCTTGAACATCTTTGACTGATCAAGGAAGTCATAAAGAATCTTAGCCTTCTTCTCGTTATGCTCCTGCATAGCCTTAAGACCGCCCATATCCTTAACCCACTTAAATACAAGTCCGCAGATATAGATACCGTAGCATGGAGGTGTATTGTAAAGTGAATCAGCATCAGCCTGTGTCTTATACTTAAGCATAGTAGGAACATACTCAGGAAGATCATCACGGATGAGGTCTTCTCTTATGATAACAATTACAACACCTGCAGGTCCTACGTTCTTCTGAACACCGAAGAAGATAAGTCCGTAATCCTCAACATTTACCGGCTGAGACAGAATGTCAGATGACATATCAGCTACAAGAATCTTGCCCTTTGTATTCGGGAGTTTCTTAAATGTTGTTCCGTAAATTGTATTATTATGGCAGATATATACATAGTCTGCATCATCGCTTACAGGAAGGTCTGAGCAATCCGGAATGTATGAATATGTCTTATCCTCTGATGAAGCAAGTACATTTGCCTTACCATATTTCTTAGCTTCCTGATATGCCTTCTTAGCCCACTGACCTGTGATGATGAAATCAGCAACACCATTCTTCATAAGGTTCATGGGGATTGCAGCAAACTGCTGTGATGCACCACCCTGAAGGAAAAGTACCTTGTAGTTATCCGGAATCTTCATAAGATCACGAAGGTCCTTCTCTGCTTCTTTGATGATTGCGTCATATGTCTTTGAGCGGTGGCTCATCTCCATAACCGACTGTCCGCTTCCCTTGTAGTCAAGCATCTCCTCTGCTGCCTGTCTGAGAACTACCTCAGGAAGGATTGATGGTCCTGCTGAAAAATTGTAAACTCTTGCCATTGTTAATTTTCCTCCATATATTTTATGACATTATAAATTATTAGCTTATTAATTGATTTATGATTCATGCGAAATAATGACTATTTATTCATTTCTTCTTCCGAATCAAAGCATGTTTCGATTGCGGCACCCGGTGCTACCATTGGCCATACCTTATCATCAGATTCAATCTGGCAATCGATAACATAAGGGCCTTCACCCTTAATGGCTGTCTTCAGTGCTTTTGTAAATTCCTCCACTGTCTGAACACGGATTGCCTTTGCGCCAAGTCCTTCAGAAACTTTAACAAAGTCCACAGCATCAGAAAGAACAGTGTTAGAATATCTCTTTCCATAGAAAAGAGTCTGCCACTGTCTGACCATACCCAGCACATGATTATTGATAACAATCTCAATAATATGTATATTCTCTCTTGCCGCTGTGGCCAGCTCATTCATATTCATTCTGAAGCAGCCATCTCCGGCAATATTGATAACTGTTTTATCCGGGCAGCCGGTCTTTGCACCTATTGCAGCTCCAAGGCCATATCCCATTGTACCAA
>CAMOCO010000014.1 GCA_946610715.1 uncultured Clostridia bacterium
TCAGCGACAGCTTGTACATAATACTACTTTGATTTCACAAAGTCAACCACTTTTTTTAATTTTTTTTAAAATTTATAAATAATTGTGATTATCAAATAATTCTAAAGGATTATTCCTCTACTTTTTCCAGCCTCACATTTCTGATATGGATGGTTGCAGTTGAATCCTGTGCTCCCATGTTGAATTCAAATCTACCCTTATCATCCGTTTCATCTTTCATATCAAATTCGAATTCATATGTCTGCCAGTCACTTGTCAGATCTACTGCCGTATCCGGAAAGTATCTTATCCAATTAACAGTAGGCGCTGTAACAGCCGGTTTCATCTGCCTTGCTTCATCTGCGTACGCTTCGAAGGACAACTTATACTTAAAGCCTTGTTCCATAGGCATTCCCGGCTGAACAAGCTGTATAGAATACTCTTCAGAGCCACAATCCTCAGTAGTGATAATTATCTCCCCATCCTTAATCTCAGCTTTTCCGACACCACCGTTCTGAGCCATGAACTTCCAATCCAAATCATCTGTCAGATCCTCTGCCTCTGAAAAATCTGAATTGTGCACAAAGTTACCTGTCTCATCAGCCTCTCTCAGTTCAAGGATTTTTTCAGGCTTCTCTACATTTTCATCATATTCATCTTTCTGGAAGTAGCGAACATAATCCACCTTCATAGCAGCCTTGTCGTCAAATGTAGTAGTCTCGTCAGGATCTCCCGGCCAGTCTCCGCCAACTGCTACATTGAGTATTACATGAAACGGCTGATCAAAGGGTGCCGGATACGGTTTTTCCGGAGCTCCCGGCCACTTTGAATACCAGTCATTGGTTTCAAAATACTGCTCACCGTCAACGAACCACTTTATAAGTCCCGGTTCCCAGTCAATGGCAAATGTATGATATTCGTTTGCAAAATCGCCGCTGCTCAATGTATATGTTCCCTGATTCTGATTATGCGGTTCTCCGTAATGAACGGTTCCGTAATTGGTTCCGATATTATCTCCCAGAACCTCGGCTATATCTATTTCTCCACACTTAGGCCACTGTCCGTAATGATCCTCATCCTGAGGCATCATCCAAAAGGCAGGCAAAAAGCCCTTTCCCTGTGGAAATTTTATCCTGGCCTCGATGTAACCATATTTTATATCATGCTTATTTTGCGTATTAACACGCCCTGAGGCATATGATATCTTACCGTCTTCGCCTTCAATCTTGACAGGCTGAATTATTAGTTCACCGTCTTTGACAAACGCATACTCCTCACTCGGAATATACTCCTGAAGCTCATGATTAACCCATCCAGCCTCGTGTTGCTCACGATTCCAGTCAGCCTCATTTAACTCAGTTCCGTTAAATTCATCATGCCATACCAGATTGTAACCTGCCGGTACTTCTATCTCATCCTCTGAGACATCTGTTGCACTTGTGTCGATATCCTCACCATCTGTACCTGTAGCATTTTCCGCTGTTGTGTCTGATTCAGCTTCAGTCACTGTCTCCGTAGATAAACCTTCTGTTTTTTCCGTCTCGCCGCTGCCGCATGCCGTCAGTCCGGACATTATCATAGCTGCAGCAAGAGATAGCGATAGTATTCTTCTTCTCATATATTTCTCCTCATTACGTTAAACTGCATTCCTCATTTTCCCATAAATAATTTTTATTTTAACTTAATATCCATGATCATTTTAGTAAAAATATTATTCTGATCGAGCCATAAAAGTATAGGATTGTCTCCGATCATACCGCTGTAGCTTTTATGAATTGCAACGGATGCCACTGCCATGAAAAGCCATATGATTGCCATACCTACCGCAGCTCCCAGTATCATTCCCCCAAGGCGGTTCACTCCCGCAATTATAGGAATCTCCTTCACGAGTATTCCAAGAATGATACATATGATGATGAGCACCAGCATGATAGCTATAAAAGTAACGAAAACTCCGATGACATTCATGAGAGTACGGGTCATATATGCGGACACATAATTATAGAATCCGTCCACATTAAGACTCTTATAAGTCTCGTCATTATTGTTCTCCATCAGCTTATTCTTCAAAATATCCGGGACCTTTAACTGATTGATAAGTTCCATCTGTGAAGCCTTATCCGTACCATTTGCGATAATATTCCTGGTTTCCTCGGCAGCCAGTTTCGCTATATCCTCTGCTTTTACCCCTGCATCCTCAAGAGATTTCGCAACCTCACTATGAATGCCTGATTCTATATTTGTATAAATCTTACGGTCTATCCTTTCATCAATATCCGTATTCTCTATAAGAAGCTGTGTTATAACAGGTGCCAGAACAAAAGTCGCTACAATACCGATAACAAAGGCCACAACGCGAAGAAGGCTTCCAAGAAGCCCTCTCCTAAATCCTATTATTATCGAAAGCAGTAAAATCGCACCGCAGCTAAATAACAAATAATACATTTAATCATCCTCAGCTTTTAACTTTATTGTTTCCGTTTTATTTTCAAATGTTACTATATATTCATTCTTTCCGGATGACGGAATCATCGACTTGATCATATTCGGGAATGCATAGGAAAACTTAGTTCTGCCGGCCTTGGAAATAATAAGGCACTGGTTTCCTCCCGTGATAATGATCTCATCATTTGCTGCATAGATATTGTCATATTCTATGCTGAAGGGATAGCTGAACATCTCCTTACCCGTAAGATCGTAGCATACCAGTACATATCCGGTACTATCTGTCTCACCATCATTTTTCTTGATAAATCCGACATAATTCTTGTTATAAAAAATACTGTAAATATCGCTTCCGTACTCAATATGAGTTCTTTCTGAAGGTTTCTCCTTGAAATCGTAAATGATGATCTCCGTATCGGAAAATGCTGCCACGATATCATTTGTTACAAATTTGACTCTGCTTACAAGCTCATCATCAAATGAATATCCTCCGACTATTCTGTCGGCACCCGCATTCTGGCCCACTTCACCAAAGTTATATGCAGCAACATTATTTTTGAAGTTAACTCCGTCAAGTTTGAAATAGCTGGTAAACAGCTTGATGCCATCCTCTGATATAGTAATGTCAAGCGGGTATCCGCTCTTATCAATGGATGTACGGAAAGAATAAACCTCGCCTCCACCGGAGTCATACATATTGATATAATTGCTGTCATCGCCTTCCAGAATAACCGTAAATGCACCCTGAACGCCAATATCCACACTGGAAATACTGTACGGCATGGTATTTTCACTGATCATTCCATCCACATTAAACACACAGGCTTTATTGCTTCCGCGATCGGCAACAACAGCATAATCACCTCTGCATGCAGCAATGGGAACCTTAAAATCAACCCCGGCCGTCCATACCACATCTCCATTTGCATTGATATAAGAAACCCCTTCCGGAGTATACTTCAGAAGATTTCCTCCAAACTCAAGGTATTCGGCGTTTGCCTCAAATACTGTATCAGCAGATGCAATCACCTTGTAGCCTTTAAATTCTCTCAGGCTCAGCCTTACATATATTATTACAGCTGCAATCACAATTGCCAGAAAGAAAAACACAATGAATCCGGTTCTGACATGAGTATATCTGGATCTGTTTCTGCTGTTTTCTTCCTCCAGCTCATCCGGACCGTTCATTTCTATTATATTGTCTCGTCTATCAGTTCTACGTGCCATATAATATCCTTTTTACACCAAACTATATCTTATCCTTCTTCAGGTTGAACCCTATTGTACTATTATTTCCGCAAATAAGCAAATGTTAGCATTCAAATTTATATGCCCCTTTTTTTGACTTTCAGTCCACACATAAGTACAATAATATCAGAAAAACATAAAGGAGTTACGCTATGCCACCTATCAGAAACGACTGGGCAGATAAACTGAAGCCCGAATACGGTAAGGATTATTATAAGAAGCTGTTTGATTTTATCGGAAGAGAATATTCTTCCCACACAATATATCCTCCGGGAGATGACATATTTAATGCATTTCACCTTACACCATATAAAGACGTCAAGGTGGTTATAATCGGGCAGGATCCCTATCATGAGCCGGGGCAGGCACACGGACTTTCATTTTCTGTAAAACCCGGAGTGGAGATACCGCCGTCACTTCAAAATATTTATAAAGAACTGCATGATGAACTGGGATGCTACATTCCGAACAATGGTTATCTGGAAAAATGGGCCCGCCAGGGAGTTCTGCTGCTTAATTCCGTTCTAACGGTCCGGGCTCACGCTGCAGCATCTCACAGAGGAAAGGGCTGGGAGAATTTTACCGATGCTGTTATACATGAGGTCAATAAAAAAGACGCTCCGGTAGTCTTCATGCTCTGGGGAAGCTTTGCCCGCAGCAAAAGTGCAATGCTGGACAATCCCAGGCACCTGATACTCGAAGCGCCTCATCCGAGTCCCCTTTCAGCGCACAGGGGATTCTTCGGTTGCGGTCATTTCAAAAGGTGCAATGAATTCCTCCAGTCAAAGGGTTCATCGCCCATCGACTGGCAGATTGAAAACATTACTTAACCTATGACACACTATATTACATAGCTTTTACTTCATCAAATTCCTTTATTATCTCTTCATCCGGAGCCTTGGTTACAAGACTTACAACTATGATGAAAATAAGTGCAACCGCAAATGCAGGTGCAAGTTCGTAAAGGTTCCATGCTCCTCCCAGAGGTCGAACACAGTATTTCCATATGAATACCATTGCTCCACCGGTGATCATACCCGCTATAACACCTGCGGCATTGGTTCTCTTCCAGAAGAGTGACATGATCATTGCCGGTCCGAATACTGCTCCAAATCCGGCCCATGCGAAGGATACAATGTTAAATACCGAGCTGTCGGGATTCCATGCAAGAACCACACCGAGTACAGCAACCGCAACAAGTGTAATACGTGCGGTCAGCATTGAAGCCTTCTCTGAAAGTTTAATCTTAAAGAAATCCTGGAATATATCTTCCGAAACCGCACTGGATGCAGCTATAAGCTGTGAATCTGCAGTTGACATGGTTGACGCAAGGATACCGGCGATGATAAGTCCGGCTATAAGAGCATATCCGAAGCCGTTCTTGCTTATATGGTCTGCCAGTACAACTATAAGTGTTTCAGCCTTTGACGAGCTTGTAGGATTTTCTATAAGGCTGTCAAGAGCGCCAACCTGTGTCATGGCACGTCCGACAACTCCCAGGAATGTGGCAATACCAAGTGAGATAACAACCCATACCGATGCCACACGTCTTGAAAGTTTCAGTTTCTCGGGCTTTTCAATAGCCATAAATCTCAGAAGAATATGAGGCATTCCGAAATATCCAAGTCCCCAGCAGAACATAGTAACCTTATTGAATAGTCCGTATGGATCGGCTCCTCCCGTTGTATTATTGTACGTTGCACTCATATCAAGGAATCCCTTGAGGCTGTTTGCATTGTCAATAACCGCTCCGAGTCCGCCCGCATTGTTGATTCCGTACACAAGAACAATAACAAGTGCAAATGTCATAACAATTGACTGTATAAAGTCTGTTGTTGAGGCTGCAAGGAATCCTCCGGTGGTTGTATATCCTACTATAATAATTGCCGATACAATCATAGCCAGCTGATAATTAACACCAAAAAGCTTAGCGAAAAGTTTACCGCAGGCTGCAAATCCCGAAGCTGTATATGGAATAAAGAATACAATGATTGCTATAGCACCTATCAGAAGTGTTATACTGCTCTTATCTCTGAATCTCTTCTTGAAATAATCCGGCAGCGTTATCGCATCAATTCTGGCCGTATAATTACGGAGACGTTTTGCCGTAAAAAGCCAATTAAGATATGTACCTACCGCAAGACCTATAGCAGTCCAGCCGGCATCGGCAATACCGGAAAAATATGCAAGTCCCGGAACGCCCATAAGCAGATAAGAGCTCATATCAGATGCCTCTGCACTCATGGCTGTTACAAAAGGTCCCAGCTTTCTACCGCCAAGATAGAAATCACCTACACTGTTTGTACTCTTAGATGCGATAAATCCAACGAGAAGCATACCTGCAAGGTATACAAATATCGATATGATTATACCGATCTGAGCAATCGTTAATGTACCCATGATAAATCCTCCTAACCATTCTCCGCCATCTCCGGCAGAGTAAAAATACGTCGTAAAGTTTATCATATGTGATTTTTTTTGTAAAGAAACTACTTTAATATCTTGGTGTCCTTATTTTCCTTGGCCACGAAAAGATCCTGTCTTGCTTCGGCAACAATATCATCCAATTTCATCAGGGAGTCAGCCGAAATCCTGAAGAACCCGTTTGACATGGTGATATTGTAGTCCTTATCGCTAAATTTGTTATACTCGGAAAATCTTCCGATCAATTCCAGATTAAGCCTTTCTATCGATTCATTTCCATAATAAAGTGCAGCGTATTCATCTCCGCCCATTCTTCCCACAACTCCGTAGGATCCGATTGATTCAGCGATGATTCTGCCTGCTTCCCTTATGGCCCGGTCGCCTTCCTCCTGACCCAGACGTTCATTGATTATCTTAAGATTATTCATATCCGAATATATGAATATGCTCTCTCTGCCCAGTTCACGGTTATTCTTTATCATATTTGCCGCAACATCCATAAAGCTGCGTCGATCCAGAATACCGGCAGCGGCGTCATTTCTTGAAATTCTATCCAGCTCAACATCCCTTTTTCTCATAACAGTAAGGTTTTCTTCAAGCTGCTGCTGAATCATACTATTGATTTTCAGAAGATCTATAACCCTCGCTGCCGCTCCGAACTGGTTATCCATGAACTCACCGTTTTTATGCACCATTTTGGTAAGATCGCATAAAACACATCCATAAACAGTTTCTTCAAAATATATAGGCAGCAGTACACTATTATATGGCGCGTCTTTCATCTTTGGATTTCTGAAAATGTCAGCTGTACTGATGGTCTGTTCTGCGAAAGGTATCTGCTTCACATTTCCGTCCACCATGGCAACCTTCATCCTTACTGTATCCGGGAGCTCGAAGTCCTCACCATAAAGGTGAGTTACAGGTTTATCGAAAATGTAGACGTATGCATTTTTTATATTCATCCATTCCAGGCCGGAGACAATGGAAGCATAGCTCTGATCATTTCCGTCTCTGAAGCTCATACTCTCTTTAACCAGTGTCTTAAGTGAATTCACTACGGAATTCATTTCCTTTTCAGTGCGTGAATAGCTTCCCTTTATGTAATGCATGGCATTTTTTAGTACCGCCATGATAAAGTCATTGATCTTTCCACTGGTTTTAATATCCTTAAAATATCTTCGGGATGCCACACGGATCCCTTCCACATAATCTATGAATTCATCCGTATCGGTATAGCTGAGAGCCTGCAGCTTAAAGAACTGTTCTATATTTCGGACAAGTTTCTCCTCAGTTCCCAGATTCCATTTTCCACTTTTAATACATCTGATGGCGGCATTCATTATCTCTCTGAACTTTTCTCTCAGCTTTGAATCATCGTATTCTTCAACATTTTTATAACGATAGAAAACCTTATCAAATATTTTGTTTATACTTGATTCATCCAGTACGGTTTCCTCATCATATCGAACTTTTTCCGAAAACCTTCCGAAAGAGTCACGCAGGATGAATGTAGTAGGAAGTGTCATCGAGCTGAGATTTCCACCTTTAAGCGTCTTCTTTGCAAGCAGGTATGCGCCTTTTCCAAGTTCAATGGGGTCTGCATCCACAGAACACAGCGACGGTTCAAGCCGTGCGCCTCTGATAGTATTGTCATAGCCCATAATCTTAATATCCCTTCCCGGAATAAGGCCTCTCTTTTCCATTACATCATACAGACATATGGCCGTATTATCGTTTACACAGAATATAGCTTCCGCATCCGGATTGAGGTCAAGGATCTGCTCTGCCTGACTCTCGCAGTTCACCGAAAGATTTCCCTTCACTATCATTCTTTCTTCAACCTTAAGGCCTCGCTCTCTCATCATTTCAAGATAGACTTCTCTTCGCTCTCTGACATCTGAATTTTCGTCCGGTCCTGAGAATAAACATATCTTCCTGCACTTCAGCTCATCCATCAGATATCTGAGTCCATCAACTATTCCTCCTCTGTTATCGAAGCTGATATCATAATATCCCTCAATTCTTGTAGCCACAAGAAACATCGGAATATCCCGGAATTGTTCAAGAAATTCTACCAGTCTGTCTCTGGTCGTATAACATCCGATGGGATCCCCGGCCACAATAAGAACATCGATACTGTCCTTATTTATGTACTTCGCACTTGTAGTATATTGATATTCATAAATATCAGATACGCCGGTCATATCCCTGTAAATATAGTTAACGGGTATGACCACGATATCCACATCATCATTCCGGGCAGCCTTAATAATCCCCGTGCAGAGCTGCTCCGAAAACTCATCCATTATTTCTCCGACAACAAATCCTACTACCGGCCTCTCTTTACTCATTTTGCTACCCCCTTTTTTTATCCCCTGAGGCATATAGGACCTGTCGGGTCCGGAACCTCAATCACAAACGGCATGAGCGGTCTGTCTTTAGCGTTATATATATTTACTCTGCCATAATTAAAAAATCCGTATCTTACGTAGCAGACCTTCAGACTATCTGCTATTTCAATCTTATCATCAACAATGCGGGCTTCCGGAACAAACCACTCTTCTCCATCAGTGGATGCTTCCAGTCCGTATATATATCCTTCCTTCCAACCGGTTCTTCTTAACGGTTCGTCGTCACTCTCGGTTTCGCATCTATAATCCAGCAGGTCATTCTTCGCCGGCTTTACTTCACCGTAGGTATTAACGAAGGAAATGTACACCTTTCCATCCTTACGCAGTGCCGCGCTGCACTTCATATCCGAAGCACCGCCTGATGCATATACACCTTCCAGAAGGGTGTCCGCGATTCTGATTCCCGGTGTCTTCTTATCCACCGGATGAACATTATCATATTCTCCAAGATCAATAAGGGAAGTAGTGAAAATGTCCGGCAGGAGCATTCTTGCCGCAGCCTGCACGCCACGTATTTCTGCCCAGCTCCTGTCATCCCCGGCTGCATTCTTCTCTATGAACATAGGGAGCTGAACTATAAGGCAGTTCAGATCATTCCCCCAAAACTTTCGATATTGCATGATAAGCCGCATCAGAAGGACTCCGTATTTATCTTTTTTATCCGTATCCTCTTCGCCTTGATAATATACCAGACCCTTTACGGTATATGGTGCAGTCCGGAGTACCATCCCTTTATATACTCCGCACGGTCTGTAGAGAGATTTTCGTCCCATCGGAGGCGGCCATGGATAGTCGCCTTCTCCCGACTGAACCACCTTCTCCACCTCTGCATTATATTCTGCAAGCTCTGCGTCATATTCTTCGTCCGTCAGGTCATCCACCAGCTCATGGTATTCCTTCAGGATTTCTTTTCCTTCTTCGCAGCTTTCAAGGTTTTCTTCACTCAGCCAGCAGCTTATGGAGCTTCCACCCAGATAACAGTCTATTATTCCAACCGGAACCTTAAGCTCCTCGTGAAGCCACACCGCCATATAATATCCGATTGCTGACATTTCGCCGAAGGCTCCCTCTGTACAGGACTGCCAGCCCTCGGCCGTCTGCTCCGGCCCTGCCGGCGTATCTGTATCTTCCGGTCCTGCCGGCATATCTGTCTCTTCCTGCTCTGCGGTTTTCGGAACGTTATAAAATCTGATATCCGGGAAGGCGGCATTTTCCAGCTCCTCTTTACCCGTACTGCAATTTCTCAGTTCAAATTCAATATTGGACTGACCATTCAAAATCCAGACCTCACCGAACATAACATTTTTCAGATTTGCCACTTCCATGATACTTCCGTCTGCAGCTTCTTCAACTATATTCAGGATAAACGGTCCTCCCGCCTCATGTTCCGGCAGATTTATCTGCCAGTCTCCCGGACTTATTACAGCAGAAACAGTAAGCGTGTCTAAACTGACGGTAATCCTTGCGGTCTCATCTGCCTTTCCGAATATAGTCACAGGTTTTTTTCTCTGAAGTATCATATTATCTGTAAATATCGACGCAAGTTTAATCATGTTCTACTCCCTGTGTGTCCAACCTTCCGGCATTAATCCGGCATTTAAATATAACGAAAAGCGCACCTGCCTCATCCACCGGGTCGGAGCCTGATGAATGATTCAGATGCGCTGATTTACTTATCTTATTTTTTAACCGGTTCTACATAGTCATACTTCAGTACCGTCACCGAAAGAGGAGGTACATTAAGTACAATTGAATTCTCGCATCTGTCTTCAGGAACAGCCTCGGCTTTAAGAACCTTCGGACGACCGGCCTTTGTAACATTGTTTCTTCCAAGTCCGCCATACTTCTTATCATCGGATGAAAGAATCTCTGTATAGTTCGTAAGGCACGGAACGCCCACACGATAATTTTGCCTATCAACAGGAACAAAGTTGCAGATAAACATCAACTGATCCTTTGCAGTCTTACCTCTTCTGATGAATGCAACAACACCGCATTCTTCATCATCAACCTTTGTCCATTCAAAGCCCATGGATTCATTATCGTTATAATACAAAGCATCATACTTTGTATAAAGATGATTTAGGTCTTTTACATATTCCTGAATGCCTTTATTGAGCGGATTATCCAGCAGATACCAGTCAAGGCTTCTAGCCTCACTCCACTCTCTCGCCTGAGCAAATTCCTGTCCCATGAAGAGAAGTTTCTTGCCCGGATGACCTGTCATAAATCCATATGCGGTACGGAGATTTGCAAATTTATCGCCTTCAAGTCCCGGCATCTTATTGAACATCGAACATTTCAGATGTACAACCTCATCATGCGAAATAACAAGAATATAATTTTCTGCATATGCGTAAGACAGGCTGAAAGTCAGTCTGTTATGATTGAACTGACGGAAATATGGATCCAGTTTCATATACTCAAGGAAATCATTCATCCATCCCATATTCCACTTAAACAGGAAGCCCAGTCCTTTCATATCTGCAGGTGCGGTAACTCCCGGCCATGCAGTAGACTCTTCAGCAATAAGGTATGCTCCCGGATTTCTCTCCTCCATTACCTTATTGATATTCTGAAGAAGCTCTATAGCTTCAAGATTTTCTTTTCCGCCATTCTTATTTGCAACCCACTGTCCGTCCTGCTTTCCGTAATCCAGATACAGCATGGAAGCAACAGCATCAACTCTGAGTCCGTCAACATGATACTTTTCTACCCAGAAGAGAGCATTTGCGGTAAGGAAATTGGCAACCTCATTTCTGCCATAATTAAAGATATATGTTCCCCAGTCGGGATGCTCGCCCTTTCTCGGATCCTCATGCTCATAAAGAGCCATTCCATCAAAACGTCCAAGTCCGTGTGCATCTCTTGGGAAATGAGCGGGAACCCAGTCAAGAATCACACCGATTCCCAGGGAATGCATATGATCCACAAAATATGCAAAATCATCCGGTGTTCCGTATCTCGATGTAGGCGCATAATAATTAGTTACCTGATAACCCCAGGAACCATCAAATGGATACTCGGCAATACCCATGAGCTCGATATGGGTATATCCCATTTCAATCAGGTATTTTCCGATCTCGTCCGCATATTCTCTATAATTATAGAATCCAAAATCCGAATCTTCTATCTTCTTCTTCCATGAACCGAGATGGCATTCGTAGATAGACATTGGCTGCTTGATTCTCGCCACTCTGTCCTGCTTCTTACGGTTATCCATCCATTTCTTATCTGTCCATTTCAGATTGGAAATGTCAGCTACCACATTTGCATTATCCGGTCTTACCTGATCCTGATTACCATATGGATCTGCCTTATATAAGATATCTCCATATCTGGTAAGGATCTGGAACTTGTATACCGCTCCCGGATTTACGTCCGGAATGAAAAGCTCATAAACTCCCGAAACACTGTGAATCTGCATAGGATTGAGAGCACCGTCCCACATATTAAAATCACCCACAACAGAAACACGTCTGGCATCAGGTGCCCATACAGCGAAGTATGTACCCGAAACCCCGTCTATGGTCATAGGATGAGCACCAAGCTTTTCATATATATCATAATTCTTGCCTTCCGCAAAAAGGTAAGCATCATAATCCGTAAAAACTCCGTCGAAGCTATAGCAGTCAGCCGACTCTACTGTGGTTCCGTCATAATATTCGGTTACAAGGTGGTAATTCGAACCCTTAAATTTTTTCTTCGGAAAATATATTCCGTAAAATCCTTCTTCACTTACCTTCTCCAAAGGGATCTGACTTTTACCCTTAGGCAGTTTAACCGACACACTACTGGAATGAGGCTTATAACAGGTTATCACCTGCCCTTCTCCAAACTCATGATTTCCCAGCAGATGCTTTGGCGCATTAATCTTACCATCGATTAATTCATCATATAAGATCCAATTAATCCAATGTTGCAATCTGTCATCCATTTGTAACCCCTCCTGATCGCTTTTATCATAACTGTGTATTACTACAGCCGATTAATATTAATATTCTATCATAATTCACCATTGAATGAAACTGTTTAATTAAGTATACTAAGACATAAGTTTTTACAAAAACACATACTGTAAGACACATTATTTAAAATTTATACGGAGTCAAAAAATGGCATCACAGGATAAGAAAACATCACAAAATCCAATGGCTTTGATAAATGAGCAGATTGCTGCCCACAGCTTCGGCAATTTATATCTTTTTTGCGGAAATGAGCAGTACCTTGCAAAGCAGTATCTGAAGAAACTTCTCACTGAGATCAGGCCTGATGAAAATTCCATGAATTATACTCATTATGTATCGGAAAAATGTAATGTTGACGCTATCATTTCCGATTCCGTAACCATGCCCTTTTTTGATGAATTCCGTGTAACACTGGTCGAAGACAGCGGCTATTTTACCGGATCAAATGATAAGCTGAAGGACGCCTTTGAGAATATCGGAGAACAGAACATACTCATTTTCTATGAAATGAATGTAGACAAAAGGACTTCAACCTATAAACAGCTTGCTAAAGTCGGAACAGTTCTTGAATTCGAAACCCCCGACGAAGATAACATGCTTAAGTGGATCATCAGTCAATTTGCAAAAGATAATCTCCAGATACAAAGGGGTGTTCCCGAAATGCTGGCAGAGATTGCCGGAGAAAATATGCTGAACCTCTCCAATGAAATTGAAAAAATCAGATGCTATGCCCTGGAAAAGGGAACCGTAACTCTGGATGATATATCCCTTCTCTGCAACAGCAAGATAGAGGATAAGATTTTTGAAATGTGTGATGCCATCGGAAATCATAACAGCAGGGTTGCCATTGCAAAGTATAATGACCTTGTTGCTTTAAAGGTTGCTCCGATGTATGTGATCAGCATGATATCCAGACATTTCAGAATTCTTTCTCAGCTCAGCTTCATCCAGTCCGGCAAGGACAAAAAACTGCCGGTAAAGGATAAGGCCGCACTTATCGGAATAAAAACCTTTGCAGTAAATAAATATCTGCCGCAGCTGAAGAATCAGACCACGGCAGACCTGTTAAAAAAATCAGAATTATGTCTTTCTGCGGAATATGCAGTAAAAAGCGGAAAGTTATCGGATGTACATTCGGTGGAAAAACTGATACTGTCACTTCTTTAATATAATGCCGATAATACTCGGCACTGCCGATCCTGTATGCAAAAATACCCAGAGACGCCCTTCTGATGATCTGTTTTAATGATCATACCAGAAACATCATAGAAATAAATGAGCTTCTGAAATCTCACGGATTCGACCCGCTTCGCACAAGCGGAACTTTAAACTGAAAAGAGCAGGGAAATCCCTGCTCTTTCATACTATAGATTGAATTAATATTTCAGATTATGCAAGCTTATTAACAGCGAGAGTAAGTCTTGAGATCTTTCTTGCTGCTGTATTCTTGTGGTAAATACCCTTTGAAGCTGCCTTGCTGATTTCTGATGTTGCAACAAGAAGTGCTGCCTCTGCATCTGCCTTATTTCCTTCAGCGATTGCTGCATCAACCTTCTTTACAAGTGTCTTAACTTTAGACTTGATAGCCTTATTTCTCATTTCCTTTTTCTTGCTTACAAGAATTCTCTTCTTAGCTGACTTAATATTAGCCACTTTAATTTACCTCCGAAATTTATCAAATAAATCGAAAAACTTTTCCCAATAAGGGACTACTGCCATCTCACTTAGCCAAGACACGTTCGGATTTAATGGCACCGACGGAATATACCGGCAACCAACCGGGCATATGAGATAATCGTCTCAGAATCCAGCCGCGAATACTGAGCGCAAATGATATGATAGCAAAGTAAGTACCTCTCGTCAAGTGTATTTTTCGTTTTTACGAACCGGCCTTCCCTCTGATATGCACAGCATTATGAATGGTATTATTGAAACAATATGGCATGTGAACATTCTGATTACAATATTTATCCAGTCTCCGTCCAGACACATGGTGCCGCCAATAAAAGAGATTGATTCCAACACTATATTAAATATCAAGCCTTGCAGATAAAATGCAGCAAAAAAGGCATATCTTTCATACTTTCCGGGATCTGCTAATGCAACAATATTGGGTATCAGAAGGGATACTATAGGATACACGGATATAAAAATACTCACTGCTACCCAGGCCACGAAGTCTGCTTTACCCGAAAAAAATCCATTCTGATTCTTTTTCCAATAGTAGACTATCTTAAATGATAATATTGCTACAGTTACCCCCATTTCCAATATAAGTGAAATCCATTTTAATGCTCTCTTTCTGTCATCCATTATCTAACTCTCTCCCAAACTTTTCGGCAGGCACCTCGGCTTCTATATAGATTCCATCATCTCTATAGTCTTCGGTGATTATCCTCCCCATATTTCTGATTTCGGAAATGACTGACATCTCCGTATAACTAAATAGTTTCTCAATTTTCTTTCTGTCCTGACGGATAATCTCGCCAAGAGCATTTTTCAGCTCATCCAGTCCTTCTCCCGTTTTCGCGGAAACATGTACTGTCATATACGCTCTTGAATCTCTTATATGTATCTCATCCCTTATTCCGTCATCATTCGTAAGCTTATCGACCTTATTGTATACCGTAAGAATTTTCTTACCTTCGATTCCCAGCATATCCAGGGTCTCATATACAATCCTCATATCTTCTTCAACTTCATCCGAAGAAATATCAACCACATGAATAATGTAATCAGCATATTTTGCTTCTTCCAGAGTACTCCTGAAAGCATCCACCAGATTGTGAGGCAGTTTTCTTATAAATCCGACTGTGTCAGTGAGAAGCGCCTGCTGCTTATCTTCAAGCACTATGCTTCTCGTAGTTGTATCAAGGGTTGCAAATAGTTTATTTTCAGCAAGAACATCTGCACCTGTAAGTTGATTAAGAAGTGTGGATTTTCCAACATTGGTATATCCTACAATTGCAAAAACCGGAATGGGATTTTTACTTCTTCTCTTTCTTGTCAGATCACGGTGATTTACAACTTCCGATAGTTCTCTCTTCAGCTGAGCAATCCGTGTTCTGATAACACGCCTGTCCTGCTCCAGTTTTTTCTCTCCGGGGCCTCTGGTGCCGATTCCGCCGCCAAGTCTTGACATGGCGCGTCCTTTTCCCGTAAGCCTGGTCATCCTGTACTGAAGCTGTGCCAGCTCAACCTGAATCTTACCTTCCGATGTCACTGCATGCTGAGCAAATATATCCAGGATCAGCATCGTCCTGTCCATCACTTTGGTATCGAGGATTCTTTCCATATTGCTCATCTGAACCGGTGTAAGTTCATCATCACATATAATACCCGTTGCCTCTTCTAACCGGATATAATCTGCCAGTTCCTCCAGTTTTCCGCTTCCCAGATATGTAGAAGCACTGGGAGTATCAATATGCTGTACCATTAAGGCTACAGTCTCAGCTCCTGCTGTCTCTGCAAGTTCCTCGAGCTCACTCAAAGCCTCATAACTTTCCGTCCCTACCAGAATGACCTTTTCAATTGGTTCATTAGTATATTCCATCTGACCTCACCAAAAATTTAGTCTATTACATTTATATCATAACATCGTGATTTTTCCAAACATAACCCTGAATCCCGGGTTAAATATAAAGCAATAATTGACAAATTCTGTGCAAATATTGGCAAGCCAAACCGGCATTCCTGTGTTAGGATTATGTCATAAGAGCTCTATAAAATGATATAGATGTCAAAAGTATAAATAAAAAAGGAGAAATCAGATGGCAAATAATAAATCAGGAACTATCTACTATGTAAATTCCGCAGCACCATCGAGTGGTGACGGAACAAAAGAAAAACCATTTTCCAAAATAAATGATGCAGCAGCCATCGCCCTTCCCGGCGACGAAGTAGTTGTTCAGCCGGGCATTTACCGTGAGTGGGTATGCCCCGTAAATTCAGGCACTGAGGACGCTCCCATTACATACAGATCCGAGCAGCCTCTGGGCGCTGTGATTACCGGAGCTGATCCTGCCACAGGCTGGACGAAGCACAGTGAAAATGTCTGGTTTATCCGCATTGATAATAAAGTCTTCGGAGATTATAACCCCTACACCACATATGTATGCGGTGACTGGTATTTTGCTCCGACCGTAAGACATACAGGTGCAGTTTTTATCAACGACCACATGATGTACGAAACC
Source organism: uncultured Clostridia bacterium (assembly GCA_946610715.1). Classification (GTDB taxonomy): domain Bacteria; phylum Bacillota; class Clostridia; order Lachnospirales; family Lachnospiraceae; genus Eubacterium_Q. The sequence goes on from CAMOCO010000014.1 coordinate 16,669, forward strand.
GTTACGCTTGATGAATGCATATCCGGCGACATATCCGATACCTCCTGGGTTCCCGAAGAATCAAAATATAAATGGTACACAGAGCAGGAGGAAAATGAAACTGTCATATATGCGAATTTTCAGGGTCTGGATCCCAACAATGAAAAGGTAGAGATCAGCGTGCGCAGAAACTGCTTTATGCCGGATAAAAACGGAGTTAACTATATAACAGTCAGCGGCTTTAATATTACCAAAGGAGCTCCTACCTGGGCACCGCCTGCCGCTTATCAGGATGGACTTATCGGGCCTCACTGGGCAAAAGGCTGGATCATCGAGGACTGCGAGGTAAGCAACAGCCGGTGCTGTGGCATCTCTCTCGGTAAATACAGGGATCCGGAAAATGATATGTACTTCTATACAAAGCATGTTAAAAGTCCGACTCAAATGGAAAGAGATGCGGTATGTCGCGGTCAGTATCATGGCTGGACTAAGGAAAACATCGGAAGTCATATCATCAGAAGATGTCATGTTCACCACTGCGAGCAGACCGGAATCGTAGGCAGAATGGGTGCGGTCTTCTCAACCATCGAGGACTGCCATATCCATCATATCTGCAATTCCCAGCAGCTGGGCGGCGCCGAAACCGCAGGTATCAAGCTCCACGCCGCAATCGATGTTACCATCAGGAGAAACCATATCCATAACTGTATCATGGGTGTATGGCTTGACTGGGAGGCTCAGGGCGCAAGGGTTACACAGAATATAATGTATGATAATTATCGTCCGGATTTTGCAAAGCCGGCAGAAGGCGCAATGTTCAGCAATGACATTTTTATAGAGGTGGGACATGGTCCGACTCTGATTGATAATAATATACTGCTTTCACCTGTATCCATCACCATTCCGAGTGAAGGAATTGCTGTTATCCATAATCTCGTTGCAGGTTCCTTCAGCCTTATCAATTCCGGAGTTGACAGTATAGTAAATAATCAGAGGGAGCCTCGTTATACGCCTTACCATATAAGACACAGAACTGAGGTTGCCGGTTTCATGACCATCCTCCACGGGGATGACAGAATCTACAACAATATATTTATCCAGAAATATCCCGTAAAGGATGACAAAATGGATCCCGCAGATGCAGAGCATTCAGTAGCAGGCACCGCTCCTTTTGATATCTTCCCTACTTATGATGACTGGATTGCCCAGTTTCACATGGATGAAGAGCCCGATATGCACGGTCTCGCACCGGCACACTTCGGCCACCTTCCGGTATGGATAGGCGGAAATGCATACTTCAATAATGCTACTGTATGTAAATATGAAAATGATAATCTTACTGTATCTGAATCCGCCACAGTTGATATAACGGAGGATAACGGAAGCATCTGCCTAAAAACCGATATTTATCAGTTGCTTGGAGATTTCCGGGATTCAGTTCTCAGCACAGATAACCTTGGAACTGCCTTTGAACCGGAACAGAGGTTTGAAAATCCGGACGGAACCGATATCATCTTTGATACCGACCTGCTGGGAAATAAGAGAACCGGCGATACAATCCCGGGACCTTTTGCCGAGCCTGCTATGATGTACAGCCTGGTATAATACAAAACGCCTCACCACATCGGTACAAACCTTGTGGTGAGGCATTTTTTAGAAAACCAAGCTGCTTATTCCCCGGATGGAATATCCAGTGCATTGTCCAGATTCTGGTTTGTTTCATTATTCTGATCAACCAGGTCACCGGCTTTATTTTCAAGATTGATTCCCATATTCACTTCATTGTTTTCCTCAATATTCTTTACAGTTTCACTTCCACATGCAGTCATACTGAACATAAGTCCAAGCAGTATCCCCGCAATCATGATTCTTTTCTTCATAACCGTTACCTCCAAAAAGAATTTATATTTCAGCAATAGCCTCCATTTCGATAAGTACATCCTTTGGAAGTCTTGCAACTTCAACGCAGCTTCTTGCCGGGAAATTCTCAGTAAAATACTTTGCATATATCTCATTTACCTTGGCAAAATCATCCATATTCTTGATAAATACCACAGTCTTTATGACCTTATCCATTGATGTTCCCGAAGCCTCCAGAAGAGCCTTTACATTTTCAAGAGCTCTCTCAGCCTGAACTTCGATACCTCCCTCAACAAGTGTATTGGTAGCAGGATCAATCGGAATCATTCCTGATGTAAACAGAAGATTACCAATCTTTACTGCTTGTGAATACGGTCCTATAGCTGCAGGTGCCTTGTCTGTTGATACTATTTCTTTCATTTCATCCTCCTTGATACTATCACATCAATTATTAATCCTTTGCATTGTCATTTATCACAATGCTGTCATCATTAATGATTATCTTTTTTTCTTTATAGAGTCGGCCCACAGCCCGCTTAAACGCGTTTCTGCTGAGACCGAATTCCTTCTTGATCTGCTCTGCCGGAGCCTTGTCATTAAAGGGAAGTCTGCCTCCATAGCTCTTAATAACATCATAAACCATTTCGGCATCTTCTATCATCTGCACAGGAATCTCGTGACGCATGGCAAGATCCGTCTTTCCGTCTTCTCTCACCTTTACGACCCTGCACTCAACTTCATCTCCTACATAGATTGAATCAAATATCTCGCTCTTATGTATCAGTCCCGCCATCTCATTATCAATGGCCACAAATGCTCCGAAATCCTTTTTTACCGAATAAACCGTTCCCTTTATCATGTCCCCTTTTTTATACCTGTCATTCGGGCGAAGCTTATCTCCTATCTTCATTGTGACTGCAAGACGTCCGGATTTGTCCACATACATATAGACCAGATAAGACTTTTCCTGTTTAACCGGAGAGGTCTGCTCTTTAAAAGGCAGCAGCACATCTCTCTCCAGACCATAGTCCATAAATGCACCGATATTTCCAACGCTTTTACATTTCAGTTTTTTTATCTCACCTACAGTGATAAGAGGTTCCCTTACTGTTGCTATAAGTCTGTCCTGAGAGTCTTTATATACAAATACCTTCATGCTGTCGCCAACTTCTGCATCTCTCGGAACCTGTCTCACAGGGAGCAGTACATCTTCTCTTCCATCCGTGAGATATGCACCAATATCCTTAAGTCTGTCTATTCTTAATGTATTCCATTTTCCTAAATCCATAACTGTATAGAATCACTCACTTTCTTTTTCCTTCATCCTTACGGACCTTCGATACCAGATTAAGCACATCAACCACCTGCTGCTTACCGTAAACAAGAAATATCTGATCGCAGACCCATTGATACAGCCTCTCCTCATCTTCATCAAGTTCAAAGCCTTCATCAAGATAATATACCACTTCGATATCTCCGCCAAGTGAAACCTTATAATTATATGCTTTTTCCTCGCCTATCGGACGCCCGGAATCATATATTATCCTTTCCATAGTCTGTCCGCCACGGGGATGCTGTCCTTCCGGAAATGTAATCCGCAGCACATTCTTGGCAAAATGCATGTCCTTGGACATTCGGATATAATCCTCCGGTACAGGATAAGAAAGAGCTGCTTCATGTGTATATTTATAAATAAACGCACTCACATCCTCATAAACTCTTTTTTTGTTCAGCTTTTTCATTTAATTCCTTTCTGATCTTTCCGTCAATAAAATAAATAATTCTCTGTATATTAAAGGTTATAAGATTATCAAATATGACTGCAAATATAATGCATCTGAAGAATACAACAAATACCTGGGTAAGTGTCCCTCCGACAGTCATAACTATTCCCGGGTTGGCATAATCATGATTTGTCAGAATTATTCCATGAATCATATATATTGAAAATGTATACTTTGAAAGCTTCATGATAATCCAATTGAGCCATTTACATTTCGTAATATAAGGTTCCAGAAGGATCATCAGCGAATATCCCCCGCATGTTGCTATCATCATATGGGGAGCCAGATCATAGAAATTCCCGCTGATGGTATCCGGAGAAAAGTATTTCCATGAAAACATAAGTATTGTGGCCAGTACTCCCATAACAGCACTGAAAATGAGATAAGGTCTTTTTTTCTCAAATTGTGAGATGATATAACCCGCCAGAAAATAAATCATCCACTCCGGAAAGAAATTAATTATACCAATATGATAACCTTTAAGCGGAAAATAATCTATCGCAGCATATACGATGATCATAACCGCAAAAAGCATCTTTAAATCTTTTTCATCTAAGGCTTTTATACCCTTCTTGATAAATGGTGCTACTACATAAAAACCTATTATCATCATCATAAACCAGAGATGGAAATATAATGGTTCCTCAAGACTCAGCCTGATTGATACGGGTATTCTCTTTATCGCCTCTGCCAGCTTATCCCATGTTATAGATTCGGGAATAGTATGTCCGGCATGAACCCATCCAAAGTAGACCGCTCCGTAAATAAGATATGGTATTACAATCTTTACAAATCTCTTTCCGTAGAATTTGAAATAAGATTCTGACTTTGCGCTTCCCAACACAAGCACCCCGCTTAGGAGCACAAACATTGGGAGAGCTATTCTGGAAAGTGTTTCAAAAGAAACTCCCACCAGATCAGTTCTGTCTCCTGTTGCGTGAAGGCCTATAATACCGATGCATGCAAGAACCCTTATGTAGTCATAGATCATTCTTCTGGACTTGGGTATTTCAAAATATTTTCTTATCTTATCTTTCACGACAGACTCCGATGATAATTATTTCTGCTTAATTTGATGAACCTGATTCCCATTAATCGGTTCATGGATAATATTAGCATATCGGGGAATGAAAAAAAAGCACAGGTTCCTGCCTGCCCCAACTATTATGTATATAATGATTAGATCCACCTAAAGTTTTTTTCGGTTCATGCTGTTTATATTGCGACAAAACAAGAAAAACGATGTCTATTTAACGTTAATTTCAGCTTTTTATCATATAAAATACAAGTGTATCTAATTTAATTTCAATATTTTCAGACTTTCAGTGAGGTGCTTTAATGACTGAAAATGAATTTTGTGAAAGACTTACCAAACTTCGTGAAGATAAGGGTGTTTCGGCGCGGGATATGAGTCTATCCATAGGTCAGAACCCCGGTTATATCAATAATATTGAATCCGGTCGAGCGCTTCCGTCTATGAGTACATTTTTCTATATATGTGAATACCTAAATATTTCAGAAGCAGAATTCTTCAGTACCGATAATCCTCATCCGGTAGAATTAAGGGCAATTATCAAAGAATTGAAAAAGCTGAACAAGGATCAGCTGACTCACATTCTGGCAATTATAGAATACATGGTTCGGGTCAAATAGTTCGGAACCACGAGAAAAGGGGCTGTCACCTTTGATGATTAAATCATCATCTGGGTGACAGCCCCTTTTCTATAGATCATTTATGGGAATTACTCACTCCGTAAACAGTGCGGTTGAATAGTATCTGTCGCCACTGTCAGGAAGTAGTGCAACTATGGTCTTGCCCTTATTTTCAGGACGCTTTGCAAGCTGAATTGCTCCGTAGAGTGCCGCTCCGGAAGAAATTCCTACAGATATTCCTTCCTTCTTTGCTAGAAGCTTTGCAGTCTGGAATGCGTCATCATTTGAAGCTTTAAATACTTCATCATAAACCTCTGTGTTAAGTACATCGGGTACAAAGCCTGCACCGATACCCTGAATCTTATGCGCCCCGGCTCTTCCTTCCGAAAGTACCGGTGAATCAAGCGGCTCAAGTGCAACAACCTTTATATCGGGATTCTGCTCTTTAAGATACTCTCCTGTTCCTGTCACAGTACCGCCTGTACCAACGCCTGCTATAAATATATCTACCTTGCCGTCTGTATCATTCCAGATTTCCGGGCCTGTAGTAGCCTTATGTATTGCCGGATTTGCAGGATTTACAAACTGTCCCGGGATAAAGCCGCCGGGAATCTCATTTGCCAGCTCTTCAGCCTTGGCGATAGCGCCCTTCATACCCTTTGCGCCTTCGGTAAGTACAAGTTCTGCGCCATATGCCTTCAGGATATTTCTTCTCTCTACGCTCATGGTTTCAGGCATTGTAAGGATTATTCTGTATCCTTTTGCTGCTGCGATAGCCGCAAGACCGATTCCTGTATTTCCGGATGTTGGTTCTATGATAACCGAGCCCTCCTTAAGAAGTCCCTTTTCTTCAGCATCCTCAATCATTGCTTTTGCAATACGATCCTTGACACTTCCCGCAGGATTGAAATATTCAAGCTTTACAAGTACTGTTGCTTCGAGACCAAGCTCCTTCTCAATATTTACCACCTCAACAAGCGGTGTATTTCCGATCAGCCCAAGTGTTCCTTTATATATATTTGCCATAATGTTCTCCTTCTCTCTTATTTATTTCATAATAACCTTAACTATTATCAACTTATTATCAAGCATTGTCAATCTAAAGAGCACTATCATTCTTCTATATTAATATACCACCATTAGATAGCAGCGAAGCCTGCTTCAAGATCTTCGATGATATCATCTATATGCTCCGTACCGATGGAAAGTCTTATGGTACTTGGTGTAATTCCCTGATCCAGAAGCTCTTCTTCTGAAAGCTGTGAATGAGTCGTTGAAGCAGGATGGATAACCAGACTCTTAACATCTGCAACATTGGCAAGCAACGAGAATATTGTAAGGTTGTCAATAAATTTCCATGCTTCTTCCTTACCGCCCTTTATCTCAAATGTAAATATTGAACCGCCGCCATTCGGGAAATACCTCTCATATAACGCATGATCCGGATGATCCGGAAGTGATGGATGATTAACCTTCTCAACCTTCGGATGATTCTTCAGGAACTCAACTACCTTCTTGGTATTCTCAACATGGCGCTCAAGTCTGAGTGACAATGTTTCAATTCCCTGAAGAAGCAGGAATGCATTGAATGGTGAAATGGATGCTCCCGTATCTCTGAGA
>CAMOCO010000015.1 GCA_946610715.1 uncultured Clostridia bacterium
CGGTATAATGCCCTATCTTCATCAGGTATAAAATGATAAAGAGGCTGCGGAAATTCCGTCAGCCTCTTCTTTATTAATCATCTATTTCAGCTTCAGTACGCTTAATCTTTCCTGTGGCATTTCTGTGGAAAGGATTCTTACGAACAACCAGTCCCGTAATCTGACGGTAAGTCGGCTGAACATAATTATATTCATCTATCTTTTTCTGCAATTCAGCTTTAATTGCATCATCATCCAGTCCCAATGAATTGACTGCATCCTGATCAGGATAGATTCTTGCCGTAAGAGCATTATTCTCTCCCGTTACTATTACCTCACCTACAAGTGGATTGAGTCCCAGTTTATTCTCTATTTCTTCCGGTGAAATGTTTTCACCATTTGACAGTATTATCAGATTCTTGACTCTTCCGTTGATAAAGAGGAATCCGTCTTCATCAAGATATCCCTTGTCACCTGTATGAAGCCAGCCATCCTTAAGAGTTTCCTCTGTTTCCGCAGGCATCTTATAGTATCCCTTCATTACGCTGCTGCCCTGAACCTGAATTTCTCCATTCTCAAATCTGATCTTGACATTTGAAAGTGGTTTTCCGATAGAGCCGACTTTGTAATCATCAGGTGTATTTGAGCTTATAACCGGTGAGCACTCTGACATTCCATATCCCTCAAGAACCTTAATGCCATAATCCGCCAGCTGATCAACATAGAAAGGATCGAGATGTGCACCACCTGTAAATATGATTTTCAGATTTCCGCCAAATACCTTTTCCGCTACAATCTCCTTTGGAGTAAGCGGATCAACGGATGCCAGCTTCTTATAAATAGTTTCTATCATAAGAGGTACCATAAGCATTACGTCTGGTCTGAAAATGCTCATATTTCTGATCATATGCATAAATGAATCATTGATGCATACTACAGCTCCAAGTGAAAATCCTTTAAGCCAGTCCATCACAAGACAGAAAGCATGATGTACCGGAAGGACACTGAGAAGCACACATCCGGGCTCAGCTTCGTATGGAACTGCCTCCACATTCTGTGTAAGGTTACTCTGAGTAAGCATTACGCCCTTGGCCTTTCCTGTGGTTCCCGATGTATATATGAGTGTTGTCACATCCTCTTTTGCTCTGCTGTCTGCATCTTCTGTTCCCTTAGACATCAAGTCTGCCAGAGTTTCTGCATCCTCTGCCTTTTCACCCTGAAGGAGCCATATCTTACTGATCTTGGGGCATTTTTCTTTGATTATTTCAATATATCCTTTAAGCTTCGGTGATATAAAAAGTGCTTCGGAATCCGAATCCTTGAGGAGCTCCACCAGATCTTCCACGGGAAGTCCCGCATCCAGCGGAACTGCCACATTATTTCCTGTTGTAATTCCAAGGTAACTTCCTATCCAGCTTACTGAAGCTGTGGCAATAAGAGCAATATGCTTATTTTCAAAGCCCTCTGCCTTAAGTCCTTTTCTTACTGCTACAATATCCTCACCCAGTTCACCGTAACTCTTTTCTTTTACTTCCTTTTTTTCAAGCCAGCGAACAGCCGGGAGATTCGCAAATTTTTCTAAGGTACTATCCCATAACTCACGAATTGTATCCATCTTAACCCTCCTGAAGTGAATTAATCATCTCAATTGCATCACCGATGGTCTGTACATGCATGGCCTCTTCCTGCTCTATCTCCACATCGAAAGTATCCTCAAGCTCTCCGAGTAATGACATGAAATCCAGAGAACTGAATCCCAGATCCTCACGAAAACGCATTCCTTCAGTCATATCCTCTACCGAAACTTCACAATACTGAGCTACTATTTCCTTAAATTCCTTAATTACATCCATTGTTTTTCTCCTTTTTCTGATTTAAATCTCTTTATAAACTATCTATCATCAATTTCTATGTTATAGGGGATTCTCTATACCTGCTGCATCAGATCTCCGATTTTAATATCCGGTTCGGATATACCCTTAAACAGAATTCTCATCATATAGTAATACATCAGTTCCGCATCTTTCTCTGTAAGGTCGGCAGTTTGGTAATGATATGAGAAGCACATTCCGCCTTCAGGTGTATGCGTAACCGTAAGATACATCTTCTTGGTAGCTGCACCGTTGGCAAACCATTTGGAATGCATTTCCAGTCCCTTAAGGAACGGATTGTCAACATGTACCGGCATAGGCTGGTATGTGAGGTAACAGCTCTCGTATGTGGTATCCTTCGGAGTTTTGTACCTGCGTTCCATCTCTTTTCGGATAAGCGCCGGATCGTAATTGCTGTGCATATATATGCGGTTCTGCATATTCTGAATCTCATATGCCGCGGTGAGGAAATCCGTATCGGGAGCTATAACTGTTCTGCAAGGGAACATTATCGTTCTGCTTCCGCCTGAAGTCCATTCGGCATGTGTACTTCTTCTTGATATAAAGTTTTCTATTGAAATGTCCTCCTGACCGCCGTTTACCTTTGAAAGATAGGTTCTCATTCCCAGAAGGATAAGATTTGTCATTGATAATTGATGATTCATACAGAAATCATACAGTCCCCATGAAGGCTGTGGCTCAAGTATAAAATCCTTTACTGCCACAAACAGCTGTTTCTTTTCAATGTCCGCTGCCCTAAGATTTGGATTTCTATGCTTCTTTCTTGCTTTCTCGAGGACTCCGGGTCCCTGTATATCAGAATAGAGAGGTTCACCTAATTCATCCAGCTGATCGTCCCAGAATTTTTTATCTTTAGCAAAACGCTTTTCATTTCCGGCTTTATTCAGATCATTTATAAGTGCGGTTTCGAAATCCGCAAGATCCTTAGGGAAATCGGTACCAAACCGATAATGCGTATACAGCGCCATCAGGTCATTTACCATAACTACCAGACCACAGGAATCTATTAAACGGTGATCCATATGTATGAAGAACCCATTGTAACCTTCCGGAAGCTTAAGCATTACCACATCGCACATCGGACGATTGTCGCCGTCCATTGTCTCATATGCCCAGCTCTGCATCAGGTTATCTGCTTCTTCAAGTGTCATTCCTCTGAGATCCTTCAGCGGAATATCTCTTGAATCACTTTTTACCAGATACTGTTTGATCTCACCCTTCTCATCAGGTTTTGTAAATCTCAGCCTCATACATCCGTATCTCTGCATTTCCATCTGAATGCATTTCTTAAACAGTCCGAAATCCAGTTCTGCTTTTAATGATGCGACTACACTCACTCCCGATACCTGCTGTGTGTTATACTGTCTGATCCACTGATAATGCATGTTCTGGGCCGCTGTAAGCGGGTACTCTTTTCTCATGAAGATAGGTCCTCCTTATCTCTTTACATCCATTCCTTTTTTTCTTTGCAGGGAGACCTTACAACATTATTTAAAAAAACGCCATACCCGGGATGACTTAACAAACACTTTCATATAAACTGACCACTACTTATCATACACAATGAAAAAAAGTGTTTGTTAAACTGTTATATTATCGTATTTTTCAAAGAAATGCCGTACCTTTTCCCTGTAAACACGGGGTGCTGCGTAGGCACAGCATAAATGTCTGGCATCTGGAATTATAGTAAGTTCCTTCGGTGCGGTGCATAACTCGTAATTCCGAATTGAATTCTCAGGCAGCACATAAGTATCCTTACTACCGTGGAAGAACAGGATCGGACGGTCGTTTTTCCCAAGAGCCTCCGTTGTATCCGAATCCTTCATACGAAAACCCGATATCACCCGGCAGAAAAAATCCATTCTGAATAAAAAAAAGTTGGAGTGATGAATATGGAACCACTCTCTTGCCATATCCCTCATCTGATTCTCCATGGAATGAAAGCCCGCATCCACTATAAGCCCTTTTACTGAACCGGGAAACCTGTGTCCCGCAGCCATCATTACCGTTACCGCTCCCATGGACTGCCCGTACAGATATATAGGAAGCCCCTCTTCATTTTTCATATCCAGTCTGCGAAGCCATTCGAGAACGTCAATATGCTCCTTTACGCCAAAGGTAATGAATCTTCCTTCACTTTCTCCGCAGCATCTCTGGTCGATAAACAGCAGATTCGAGCCCTGCTCATGCAGAAAACGCGCAATGCCGGCGATACTTCCGAAACGTGTTCCCTTATAGCCATGACACATAAGTACTGTTCTCCTCGGATTCTCTGCGGGAAAATAGGAAGCATGCAATTTAAGGCCGTCAAAGCTGCGGATATACCAGTCTTTCATTTTCTGACTTTCACACCACGCCTTGGCCGCCTCATATTCATCCTCATATTCAAACCTTGGATGATTAATCTTCATTTGTCTTAGCTGAAATACTTTTTGTTTTTTCATACTTCGATTATCCGTGAATTGCCGATGCAATTGAGATGTCAACCTTGCTGTATGGAATCAGCATGGCCTGAAATGCGTGATACAGGTCGGACTTACCCGGCCATACCGTACCCTTCAGTTTATTATTTTCATCCAGCTGATGATACCAGGATCCCGTACTGTGATCCAGCACCACTGAGTCCAGATAATTCATAAACATGGCATAATCTTCGGCATATTTACTGTTATTTGTAACTCTGTAGAGAACGGCAGAAGTATTGATGGCCTCTGCCAGAGTCCAGTGCATTCTGTCATGAACCACGGGATTTCCGTCCCAGTCTGTGGTATATACGATGCCCTCGGCACCATCCGCATTCCAGCCGTCAGAGACAGCTCTCTCATATAATCTGCATGCCTTCTCGATTATCTCATCATTTCTTTCGGTTGACATGCACCACTGAACCGTAAGCCTTGCCCACTCGATTCCGTGTCCCGGTGTTGCACCGTAAGGCTTGAACGGATCATCCGGTTTATCTTTATTCATATCCAGATCCGGCTCCCATTTATCCGTAAAATGCTCCGGTATCCTGTAATCATTTTTCCCGGCCCATTCCAGAACATGGCTGATGATTCTTCCTGCTCTGTCACGGTATTTTTCATCATGCAGTGCATCTGCTGCTGCTAGAAATGCTTCTACAGTATGCATATTTGCATTTATTCCCCTGTATGTGTCCAGCTCTGTAAACTCCGTATTCCACGTATCAACAGCGAGACCTTCCTCATCATTCCAGAAATATTTATCATAAAGTTCCAGTGCATCACGGAGAAGCTCCTCTGCTCCGGCGACTCCCGCCAGATAAGCACTTGAAGCAGCCAGTATAACAAATGCATGTGCATAACACTGCTTCATCGGAAGCGGTTCTCCCTCAGGTGTGCGGCCTGCATACCAGCCGCCGTTTTGGGTATCTCTCAGCTCACCGGTTAATCCGCCTATAGCTTTCTCAGCCAGTTCCTTGCAGCCTTCTATCCCCATCATAGATCCTATACTGTAGACATGCGCCATTCTGCAGGTGATCCAGGTCTCCCTGTTCCTGTCAGTCCAAGGTGTGCCGTCATCACCGAGATAATAGCTTCCTCCCTCCGGTGACGGGAATCTCCTCCCGAATTCCAAAAGCCCCAGTGCATTTTCCCTTAAAAATGCCTTATTCTCATCGGTATCAATCATATATTTTCTTTCTGACATAACTCTCTACCCCTCCTATATTCTTCCGGCGTATTGAAGCCTTTTATTTCCATCTCATTTCCCGTGTAAGGCACTTCACAGAACCCTGCTCTTTCTATTAATGCCATAACTGTCGGTTTTTTCCCATTAAGTATTTCCTCGCATAGCCCGGCAAGGCTTTTATCATATATACCTGCAAGCTGCTGAATCCGGCCACTGCAGGATGCAACTGTGATTGGAACGGTGGATTTCTTATGTTCATTCATAAGCAGTTTTATAAAATCCAACGGGATAAGTGGTGCATCCTCGGCAAGCACTATAACATGCCTCCCTGAGGCTCTCAGGAGGCCGGCATGAATACCCGAGAGCGGCCCTTTATCTGCGAAAATATCCTCAACATATTTAGATCTTTCATCATTATATTCATATCCGGAAATCATAATATCTCTGACACCTGTATCAATAAGCTTATCGATTATGATTTCAATAAATGGTTTCCCCTCCATAAGCAGCAAAGCTTTCTTCTTTCCCATCCTGCTGCTCTTTCCTCCGGCGAGGATAATCGCAGAATAATCTGTCATCTCACTTCGATCCTCACTACATTCTTTACATTTCTCTTGGAATCTTTATCTCCGAATACATATAGTCTTGCCTTGCCGTCCTCTATCTGAAGCCATGCCCGGTCCATTTCGGTTTTCTTAATATTTGCCGAATATTCGTCATCTGATATGACGCTTACTTCCGAATAATCATCCGTATCAATCAGGGACGCCAGTGAAATGCCCTCGCCCTCTATTTCTTTTGTCTCTCCTTTACCGTTTACCACAGTGCCCTTTATAGGTTCTGTATCTAACCCGTTTAGATCTGTCAGATTTTCCTTATTATCTGCTACAACCATAAGCGAATGATCAGGCACCTTCGTCCGGCTGCCCAGATGCAGAATTACCATAACTGCTGTGACAGCCAGAAGCGCCAATACCACAGCAATTATTATTTTCTTATCTTTACTCATTCCCATTTCCGTCCTTTACTTTTTTCAATGGAATAATTATTGCACCGGCAAAACATCCGCATACAGCCCCACTGAAAGCAGCCAGGCAAAGATATACAGACAGCGCGCTGACCGGCAGATGAAATACTATAATATCTGCAAAAACCGCAGCTATGACCGAGCCTGCTATATTTGCCGTAAACGCTTTAAGTCTCATTGATATCCGGCTCTTTCCGGGAATCAGCATAACAAGGTCTATCATTATTCCCGGCAGAAGATAAGCTACGGGAAGCAGTGCACCCATACTTCCCACCATGCCTATAGACATTGCTGCCGCAGCCTGCATCAGTGCCATAATGGTTCCGTTCCACTTCCTCCCTGAAACTCCGGATGCGATTACAAGAAACATCAGAGATACTGCCGTAGATATTCCTCCCGGCACATGAAGCGCATCCGTTACCATATTCGCATAGGGATTTATTATCTTTTTAGTTATTACACCGAGGATACAGCATATTATCATGAATCCGATTTCCGAAATCAGACTGTTATTAAAAAAACGTGTTATGCCGGTTTTATACCTCTTGGTTATCATTTTATTATCCTGCATTTTCTGTCTATCTGCCTCCTATTACAGCATCTCAATCTGCTCTGCTTTTTCAGCTTGATCCATTTTACCTATCTGTACGGCACATACCTTATATTCGGGAATTCTCGCTATATCGTCCAGTGCCGCATTGGTAAGCATATTGACCGGAGAATCTTCGAAGTGGAACGGCATCCAGGTCTCACCTTCCGATACCTTTCTGCCTACATGTGCAGTGGCAGTGATCTCACCTCTTCTGCTGCTGACCTTAATACGTTCACCGTTTTCGATTCCCAGTCTCTCGGCATCACGGTAATTTATCTCTATAAAGCCTTCTCCTGCCAGATCCACAAGTCCTTTGGAACGGCCGGTCATGGCAATTGCGTTATAGTGATAGAGTATTCGTCCCGTCATAAGGATAAATGGATATTCTTCATCCGGAAGCTCCTGTGACGGTTTGTAGGCCGCCGGATATAGCAGCACTTTTCCCCTGACAGGCTTTCCTACATGCATTATCGGTGTACCCGGGTGATTCTTATAAGGACATGGCCACTGGATTCCGCCTTCTCTGTCCAGTCTTTCATGGCTTATTCCATGGAAGCTTGGTGTAACCGATGCTATCTCATCCATGATTTCTGCCGGGGTCATATATTCCTGCCTGTAACCCATGGCATTCATCAGATCGATGATAATATCCGTGTCGGGTCTCATGTCTCCTCTAAGTGTCACGGCTTTTCTTATACGCTGAACACGTCTTTCCGTGTTGGTAAATGTCCCTTCCTTCTCAGCATAGCTGATTCCCGGAAGCACCACATCCGCATACCTGGCGGTCTTGGTCATAAACAGATCCTGAACCACAAGAAAATCAAGGCTTTCCAGCGCTTTCTCAATATGATGCGTATCCGGGTCGGACACTATCGGATCCTCTCCGCAGATGTAGAGTCCCTTGATACTTCCTTCAATAGCCGCAGGAAATACATCCGTTGCCTTAAGTCCCGGCTTCGGACTGAGCGGTACTCCCCATGCCTCTTCAAATTTTTTCTGTACCTCCGGGTTATCAACCTTTTGATATCCCGGATAGTCGGTAGGAAGAGCACCCATATCGCAGGCACCCTGGACATTATTCTGACCTCGAAGAGGATTTACTCCGCAGCCGCTCCGACCGATCTTTCCGCAGATTGCCGCCATATCAGCCATACACATTACACCCTCGGAACCACTTGAATGCTCCGTGACACCGAGACAATATATGATCGGTGCTTTCCGGGCTGTTGCGTACATCCTTGCAGCTTCGATCAGATTATCCGGATCTATATGGCAGATCTCAGCCACTTTCTCAGGAGTATAGTCTTCAACCAGCTTTTTAAGCTCCTCGTAGCCTTCCGTAAAATTATCAATATAATCATGATCTACAAGGTCTTCCTTAATCATGACATGCATCATTCCATTTGCAAATGCCACATTTGTTCCGGGTCTCAGCTTCAAATGAATGTCTGCCGATCTGGTAAGTCCTATGTCACGCGGATCCACAACGATAAGACGGGTTCCGTTCTTTACCGCCTTTCGTATACGCATTCCTATAACAGGATGTGCTTCCTCGGGATTGGAACCCACCAAAAGGATACAGTCCACATCATTTGTTATGTCCTGTATCGGATTGGTCATGGCACCGGATCCCAGTGTTTTTGCCAGTCCCGCCACCGTAGCAGAATGGCATACTCTGGCGCAATTGTCCGTATTATTTGTACCAAAACATGTACGGACCATTTTCTGCACCATATATATATCTTCATTTGCGGATCTTGAGCATGCAAAGCCGGCGAGGGAATCTCCACCGTATTTTTCCTTTATTTCCATAAAGCGTCTTGCTGTATAAGAAATAGCCTCATACCAGGATGCCTGCCTGAATTCTCCCGTCGCCTTGTCACGGATAAGGGGTTTCGTAAGTCTGTCTTTTGAATAAACAAAATCAAAGCTGCCGGAACGTCCCTTTACGCAGAGTCTTCTGTGATTAGCAGGACCATCCACGGTTTCCACATCAACTATCTTATTATCCTTAAGTATAAAGTTGAACTGACATCCTGTTGCGCAGTGTGGGCAGGTGGTCTGAACTCTTGTTGCCTCCCAGCTTCTGTACTCCTTTTTTCTCTTCAGATAGAGAGCTCCCGTAGGACATACACTTGTACAGTTACCGCAGGATTCACATCCGTTTGTCTTATAATCCTTTCCGAATACGGGAAGAATCGTGGTTTTATTTCCGCAACGTTCACCTATAAGGACTCCGTTACAGGAGATGTTATGGCATACGTTTACACAGCGCTGGCATTGAATGCATTTTTCCGAATCAAATGCTATATAAGGGTTGTCATCTGATACCGATATAGCCGGATCGCCTGTTATAACCCTTGACCCCTGATATGTATGTTTATCCGCTTTATACATATTGGAAAACTGCTGGAGCTTGCAGGCACCGTTGGCCGGACAATTCATGCAATTCAGGTTATGGTTGGCCAGAAGAAGATTAAGTATCTCTCTTCTGTAATCACTCAAAATGTCACTTTCCGTAGTGATCACCATTCCGTCTATACATTTGGTACGACATGCCGGAAGAAAACTGTTATAGCCTTCCACCTCAACCATACAAAGCCTGCACATTCCCACATCGGATACACCTACAAGATAGCAGAGTGTTGGAATCTCTATTCCGTTTTCCCGTGCCGCATCAAGAATGGTTGTGCCTTTTTTTACTTCTATGGCCACATCATTTATGACTACATTTATTATCTCATTGGTTTTTTCATTTACCATATCGTTTATCTTCTCACTCATCTCCCCTGCCTCCTTTCAGCACACCACAGCCATGGTGATCACATCTGAGACAGCGGCCGGCTTCCCGCATTGCCTCTTCATAAGTCAAAGGAAATTCCACATACTCAAATCCATTTTTTCTTTCATAAGGATCCTGCTTCTGGATCTGGGCTCTTCCGGTGGGTACGCATGGGTTCGGCAGCGCAACCGGGATATCAACCTCTGTATTTATCTTATGATGATATCCCAAATACTCATCTATGTTGTAAGCAGCCACCTGACCTGCGGCGATGGCATTTATAGCTGTTGACGGTCCCGTCACACAGTCGCCTCCGGAGAAAACCCCTTCCATATCTTTGACAAAACATTCTTCATCTGCACTGATTCTGCCTCTTTCAGTGGGAACACCCTCTGCTTCAAATACAGCAACGTCACTCTTTTGTCCCACTGCCAGTATCAGATAATCACATTGGAATCTGTAGGGATAATTGGAGGAATGTTCCGTGGTCATCATTCCGTGGTCATCATATTCCGACACTATCTCCGGCTGAAGCCATATTGCGCTAACATCTCCTGTCTCCTTCGAGGTTTCTATATTGAGGAAACTAAGAAGTGTACGGAAGCGCACTCCCTCCTGCATTGCATCCACTATTTCATCCTGAACTGCAGTATAGTCATCCATTTTTCTGGTAAATACGTGCACTGTCTCTGCCTTTAAACGAACAGCGGTTCTTGCCGCATCCATAGCAACATTTCCGCCACCGATAAGCGCCACTCTTTTACCCGAAAGATCATTCAGCTCTCCACGGGCAACCAGCTGCAGAAAATCCGCCGCAGGTATAACATTTCCCGCATCAGATCCGTCTACCGGCATACGGTTACCGATCTGGGCACCGATAGCAAGATATACCGCATCGGATTCCGCCCTGATACTTTCAAATGAAATGTCTCTTCCGATTTTTGTATTTCCTTTAAAAATAACGTCTCCGGCCGACAGTATGGAGTTTATATCTCTCTCCAGCTCTTCCTTCGGAAGGCGGTATTCAGGTATTCCGTACCTCAGCATTCCTCCGGGCTTTTCATGTTCATCATAGATAGTAACTGCATGTCCCATAAGCTGGAGAAAATAGGCAGCCGTAAGCCCGGAAGGTCCGGCTCCGACAACGGCTATCTTTTTACCCGTTGATACATTTCTTTTCGGATTCTCAACTGTATCTGCCTTTACCATATCAACTGCATATTTTTTCAATCCGCGGATATTGATGGAATCATCTATAATGGCGCGGCGGCATCTCTTTTCACATGGATGCTCACATACAAATGCACAGGCAGTCGGAAATGGATTACGATCCTTTATAAGACGGATTGCACCGGCATAATCTTCTTCCTTAATTAAGGCAATATAGCCCGGGACATTTACATGTGCCGGACATCTTGTTATGCAGGGTATGGTCTGCTTAACATCAGATATACAGTGATGGTTCTTCACATGACTTTCATACTCATCCGCAAACTGGTCTACACTGTCAAGTATCAGTTCTGCTGCCGATATTCCCACTGCACAGTCGGATGTTCTGGCAATCATACGGCATAAGCCTGTCAGCTTTTCCAGAATGCTTTCATCGGCAGAGCCGGCCATAATGCTTTGCAGCATCCTGTCCACCTCCAGCAGTCCGTCCCTGCATGGAACACATTTTCCGCAGGACTGGTTCATGGATATCTGGAGCAGTGAACGATAAAGTGAAATCGGACACATTCCGGGCGGGTAAGCCTGCATTCTGGAACGGAACTTATAAAGTACCGTATCTATTCTTTCATTCATGCTGCCTCTCGGCGTCAGTTTTTTCACGGATGGTATTCCTCCTAAAACTCATTTTTAATCTCAACCCATATTACGGGGCGGATAGCTCCGCCGGGTCTGTTTACCTCTTTATCAGTATATGATATGGCTCCGTCAACTGTTACTATCGGTGCCATCTTACTTTTATATCCTTTCTCGCCCCTGAGCCACCACCATGAAGAACGGTAACCCTTCATATCCCACTGCTGAGTCTTACTCAAAATGTTGATATTTGTACCGTCGGTTTTTGCAACGGAAGTGATTGAAAGTTCCCTCTCCTTATCCTCTGCGAATAGTTCCTCTGCCTCGGCGGAAGTAAGAAGTGTTATCAGATCACCATCTGTTCTGATTATACTGTCCCTCTCATATGAGCTGAACATATTGGTAAAATCATCGGAGCAGAGTCTCTCTCTCAGATCGGACTCCTCCCAGCTTACATCCTCATGCTTCCGGTGGTAGCATCCGCCTGCAATTCCTTCCTTGGTAATGAGACATACTCTGTCCCCTTCCTTCTTCAGTACTATCCAGGTCAGCCGTTCCTTGCCGAACTTTTCTCTATCCTGCTCAAAATATCCCCATTTTACCTCGTCTCCGGGGGACGCTTCTCTGATCGCCTCACATTCTCTTTTATATTCCAAACCAGCAAATATATATCGCCCCGCGAAAATATATATCATATACACTCCCGCAAGGATAATTATAATAAGAAGTATTCTCTTATATTTTTTATATCTTTTTTTTCTGAGCTTATCCTCCAGCTCACTTTCCAAAGTCCGATAGGTTCTGACCGGCCGGTCAAGCAGCTGTACCACAAGTCCTGTCAATTTCTTTATAAGCGGCGAGATAATAGCACCCGCAGCCACAGCAGATATAAGAACAGCTCCAAAATACAGCGGCTCACTCATTCCCGACTTTGGAAAAATCATAGTTATAAAATAGCCGTGAACGAGGAACAGCTCTGCACTTATCTTTCCTATATACCGCATTACACCGCTCCGTAATGTAATTCGCATATTGATAAGCAGTATAAGCGTTGTTGACAGGATGCAGGTTACTGTCTGCACTATAAGTGTAATAAGTGCATAGGGTCTCGCCAGAGGATCACCGGGACTGCGGTAATATCCAAAATGATTGACCGTATAAATCGTTCCCGCAAATGCAGCAGCAAAAAGAATCGATACTGTCACCAGAGCAATTATATAATGTCTGTTCAGAAAACCTTCTATCTTTTTTCTGAATCTTCCGTACACCAGCCCAAATATGAAAACTCCCGTCGAATTGATCCACCATTCACCTCTGAACCAGTGTGTCTTATAATCAGGCGAGTCATGTTCTCTGAAAAATCCATATAATATGATCATTACCGCAACAAGAGACAGGAGTATAAGTGCCATGTCTTTATTTTTTAAAAAGCGGAACAATATATAAAAGGCTATATAAAGAAAAATAATCTCGATTATATACCATCCGTTACTGTTGATCAAAGTAAGTCCCAAAAAGTCAGAGATATAAGAGAGCATACTCCCATGAGTCTTATATATAAATTGTCTTATCAGAATTCCTATCAGATTTACCATACAAAATGGTATCATGACCGCAGGAAGTCTTTTCCTCAGAAAACTCTTTATATAATCCGGCTTAGTCTCATAACTCACTATAAGTCCATATCCGGAACTGAAGAAGAATACCGAAGTAAAAAGAATTCCCGCATAATTGTAAAGTGTAACAGGCCCTTTATATATAATTCCATAGCCGGTAACACTCTGTGTCAGGTGATGGAGAATCACTGATATACATGCGAATGCCCGTATCTGCCCGGTCTGATCCATATTCAGATAATCCGGTGAGACCTTTTTTCTTCCGGAAAAAGAAGCCTTCCAGAATACCAAAAAAAATAATACGACGGGATATAAGTTCAGTATAATATTACTCATCGCATTACTCCTTTCTGCCGTATATGGCGAACGCACTTCGTCATATATTATTGTATCAACTATTCCACTGTATGTCTTGCTATTTTTATACTTTACTGATACTGTAATTTGCTTTTTTATATTAAAAAACCGGCCCGTGGCCGGTTTTTAATATTATCTGTTTTCTCTGTCATTTTCAGACTCGCTGTAGAATTCTTTCTTGGCAGCAAACATCTTATTTTCCGCACTCTTAACAAGCTCATACATTTCAAGCTTTCCTTCACTGACTTGATATACAGAGCTTCCGAAGGCAACGTGATATCCCTGCTTGTCCAGCTTCTCTTTTATCTCCTCTATCTCAGAAGAAATGTTCTCCGGTTTACCGTCTATGCGGAATACTACAAATTCATCACCACCGATACGATATGTATGATCAGGCCCGAATTTCTCCTGCAGAATTCCCGCAACCTCACGCAGCATCCTGTCTCCTGCCTGATGGCCCTCTTTATTATTCATTTCATGCAGACCGTTAACATCGGCATATACGCAGATCAGGTTTGAAGTAACCATTTTCGGATATTCTTCCAGCCTGTTTTCATAATGATTACGATTCTTAATTCCCGTAAGAAGATCTGTCTGACTCAGGTATTCAATCTGACTGGACTGATACAGTGCACGGATCTTTATGCTCATGATAAATACTGTGGTAGCCACCGCCAGAATTCCGAATGTTACCATATTCCATATATCAGTCTGACTCACATCGGGTTCTTTGAAATATAATACCATTATGCAAAAAACCGCAACTACTATTGCAATCTGCATTGACAGTCTGATGGGGCGATCATAGAAAAGCAGCGGACTTACAAGCAAAAATGCCACAGCCGATACAGCAGGTTTTTCTGCATGCAGCATGGAAATATGAATTCCGAATACATAGAGCATTGTCTCAAATATATAAACGAAAGCCATTACATATGCAGGATACTTTGGAAGTACCAGGGTTGTACACATTACTACCCCCAGCATGATAAGACCGAAGACCAGATATGTCGGACTGTTTATTGAAGCGAATCCTGTAGATATTACACTTGCTATAAAAAGCGCAAAAAACATCACAACCGCAAGCTGTGAAAAGACTTTTAATAATAATCTGTTTTCTTCGCGTATGCTGGGAAGAAGCCTGTTATACTCTTCCTTATCCACCCCTGCATATAGGAACAGTTTTTTTATCTTATGACTGTATTGCATATACTTTTAACTCCAAAAGATAACCTTTTTTCCATTTTTAGGTATACCACTATCTTATA
Source organism: uncultured Clostridia bacterium (assembly GCA_946610715.1). Lineage (GTDB taxonomy): Bacteria > Bacillota > Clostridia > Lachnospirales > Lachnospiraceae > Eubacterium_Q. The sequence continues at coordinate 14,965 of CAMOCO010000015.1, forward strand.
AACCATTTCCGAATGTGTCAAGCCTTAATCCGAATAAGGACAGCGTAAATTTACCTACGGAAATTAAATGTGGGAATCCACCAAGGATAGCTGAATGTTCAGCTAAAAGATGTGCTGATTTTACTACACATTTAATCTCAATTCAATACTGGGCTCTGCCCAGACCCGTCCCTCGCCAGAAAGGCAGGGAAACAGCTTTGCTGTTTCTGACGGATAAGGGTTATCCGTGTCGTTCCGTCAAGGGCTGCCCGTATGCTTCGCATACAGCGTACTGTCCCTTGACTCCACTCCCGCGCCATATCGGATTTAGAGCCCTGCTATATGATGTTGTATTGTAAATCTCTTCCTCACTGTTGTTGGTATTTCACATTTTGGCATTGTATCAAAGTATTTTCCGATCATGCCATTTCTATTCTTTGTATTTCTGATTATTTCAGCAGCTGAAAGAATAATCTCTTCTTCTGCACCTGCAGCTTTCGGCATCGATGATTCCTGATATCTTGCAAGTTCTAGCATATCTCCGCCATTAAGATAGTAAGCCCTCAGTTTCCCCATCTGTGTGGCTCCAAGTTTACTCCATCCCATCGGTCTTGAACTCATTCTTGATGAAAGCACATGACTTACATGTCCCTCAGCACTGCAGCCCTTCACATGTTTTCTATCCGCAAATCTATTTTTTGCTGCGGTCCAGTTCGCTAGGAAGTATTCACCGGCATCAGCTATTTTTTCTTTCTCTTTATCATCTACAGCATACTCCTGCAGAAAGTCTATAGCATTTCTAAACTCTTCCTTTGTGTTATCCTTGATGATCTCATTGATCGTTTTTCTGAATCCTTTTACATCTTCCTTTGAAAAATATCGTTCCATATGTGATGTCATTTTTACCAGATATTTCTTCATGTGAAACTCATCCAAAACATATGTGATTCCTGCTATTCTCGACTTACAGCCCTTAATCCATGTTCCACCATCTGCATTTAAAAATATCTTCTTAATCTTGCTTACATCATAGTGGCTTTCGATATAACCATAAACATCATCCCAGAATTCTTCATTTGTTTCATATGCACTTGTACCACAAAAATAATGAGGGTTGACCAGTCTATGTCTCTTGCTCTGAGGAGCTTCCTTTTCAATCCCTTCATACACATATGCAAGCTTTGCTATGAAGCCATTATTCTTATATCTTCCTTCGTATGTTTCCAGATCACCTCTTACATCATTGAACTGAAGAGCTACATGATCTTCATCCGCATCTATATAAAGATAATCAACCACTTTTTTCGCTTTTGGAACATCAGCTTCCGGAAAGGTCAGCTTATGTAATACATTCTTCACCGTTTGCTTACTTACTTCAGTCTTTCCTATGCTGACGTTTTCTCCACCACGTCTATATGATGTCTGTACCGCTTCTTTAAGTATGTTTGCAACTGCATCTTCAGTGATTCTCTTATGATCACCGATACCCATAATCCTATCTAATAGACACGTGATTTCTCCAGACTCTTTGTTTGTGTAATAAGTCTTCTTGAAATTTACAGTTCCTACTGACGTTACCAATGTCTTTTGAGTATTTCTTTCAACAGACCATTTCTCTTTTCGTGCTGAACTGTTCTTTATCAGCTGATCCAGTTCTTCTAATGCTTCCTGAATGATTTTGACTCCTAATTCCTCCAATGTTTCTTTAACATTGATGACATATGATGCGATATCAGTCGGCTTCTCAATAAATTTATCTTCAAATTCAAGAAATTTTTTGATGCAAACCTCATTAAAATACTTTACACTATTGACCATAGGGAACGTTCCTCCTTGTTTGTGTTGGTTTGGTCGCTAAACACTTTATCACAAGGTGGTCGTTCCCTTCTATATTTTCTTTTATTTAATTTCCGAACAAAACTTTACGCTAGCCCGAATAAGGGATTTGATAAGGGATTTGAAAAGGGAGGGAATCGAACTTATAATATAGAAAAAGAATTACATAGATAGGGAGGTACTAATATGAAGATAACCTATGATCTGATAGGAAGAATCGACTCGGAAAATGCAGGCGATCTGGAAAAGGATATTAATTCGGTAATTTCCGGAGAGGACTTTGCTCCTGATACTGAACTGGAATTTAATGCAGCAGAACTTGAATATATCTCCAGTGCCGGACTCAGGGTACTTCTCAAATGTGTAAAGCGCCTGAAGAATGTATCTGTCACAAATGTATCACCTGAAATCTATAATATATTTGAAGTTACCGGATTTACATCAATGATAAATATTCAAAAAAAGCTTCGGGAAGTAAGTGTGGATGGTCTGCCTCTTATAGGAACAGGTGCAAACGGAAATGTTTACAGGCTCGATAATGAAAGAATAATAAAAATATATAATCCCATAACCTGTAATCCGGAGAGAATCGCCCGGGAAAAAACAGCTTCAAAGCAGGCACTGATTCATGACATTCCTACAGCCATTTCTTTTGATGTCGTTAAATCCAGGGACAGCTACGGAATAATATATGAAATGATCAACTCCTCTACACTGGGACAGTTTATAGCTGCAAACCCTGACAAGATGGAAGAATATGCTCTTAAAATGGCCGATCTGCTGAAGAAACTCCATACCACCGAATTCAGTCCCGGCTCTCTTCCCGATGCCCGGCTGAGCTTTCATGCGTGGATAGATATTGCAGAGAACAGTGGTTATTATTCAGATGAAGTGATCAGTAAAATGAAGGAAGATGTTGATAATCTCCCTGAGCAAAATACATTTATTCACGGCGACTTTCATCCCGGAAATATAATGATCGTTGATAACGAACCGGTTCTGATAGATATGACGGACTCTTCCATCGGAAGCCCCATAATCGACCTTGCAGGGTCATACCATATTATGAAGCTCCTTCCGGGTAAACGTCCCAATGCGGGAAGGATGTACACCGGAATACCTGACGATATTCTGGTCAAAATGTGGGATATCCTCTTCCGCAGCTATACAGGCATAAATGACGATGCCGAAATAAGGGAATATGAGAGAAAACTGAGACACTTTGCACTGATCAGATCCATGGCAGGAATTGTATTTACGAAAATCGCTTCGAAGGAAGAATTCCCCGAACTGATAAAGAATACATCCAATGCTTTTCTTAATTATTTATAAGCGGTATGGAATGTCCTAAAGATAGCGATTATAAAGATTATCCCCCTGAAACACAGTTCAATACACATTACATACCAGACTCCGACCAGCCCGAAATGTGATGCCGCATAAGCTGACAGCGGAAGTCTTACAATCCACATACTGAGTAAATTCAGTATACTCGGGATGCCTGTTTTTCCCAGCCCCCTGAAGACTCCTTCCGAAACTATAGATGCGCCGAACATCGGTTCGGCAAATGCTTCTATACGGAGGATGGTTGCACCTAAGCTTCTGACCCCTTCATCCGGGGACATTATGGCTATCATCCGAGGTGCAAATGCATATAAAAGTACTCCGGCTGCGGTCATAATTATCATTCCTATTATAATTGAAAGGTATGCAAATCTGCGGCACAGGAACTTTCTCCCGGCTCCCTTTGCCTGACCGACAAGAGTTGTGGCTGCATGGGCTATTCCGTATCCCGGCATGTAACACAGGCTTTCGGCAGTTATGGAAAATGAATTTGCTGTAATTGATACATTTCCCAGAGGAGCAACTATTCGCGTTGATACCACATAGGCCGAACCCATAATAACAGAACTCAGCATGACGGGAAGAGAAATCTTGATACTTTCCCACCATTCTTTGAGGCTCATTTTGTCTTTTTCATCTTTACGAAGATGAAGCTTATCCGAAAACTTCAAAATTGCCAGAAGTATACATATGGCACCGACCAGTTCAGCTGCCAGTGTACCTATGGCTGCTCCGGTAACTCCCAGCCCGACACCCGGAAGTGTTAAGCTTGTTCCACAAAAATCCACCGTCCTGTCCGGAAATATAAAAATCGCATTAAAGACTACATCTAAAAAACACATTATGATATTCAGCATACTGGGTATCTTCATATTTCCGCTGCATTCCAGCATTCCGGCGCCTGTGTAATTGATCTGCATTATGGGAAGCATGAGTGAAAATACCAGAAAATAACGTGACGCATCTTTGAGGACCTCTTCAGAACCACCCATCCACTTCGGAAGTTCTTTATGGATCAATATACCGATTATCATAAGTATACCTGCAAAGAGAAGCACTGTTATCAGTCCCGTCTTAACACATTTCCTGGCTTCCCTGTCTTCTCCCGCTCCGATCCTATGCGCTATCAGAACTGTAAATCCTGTTCCTATAGCTCCGCAGAGACCACCGATAAGCCACGTTGTGGTAGATACAATTCCTATGGCAGCAGAAGAAGATGCTCCAAGGCTGCCGACCATTGAAGCATCTATATATTGCATTATTATAGTTGATATCTGAGCAAGTATGGCAGGAATACTGAGTCTGAGCACCAGACGTATCCTTTCACCCAGGTTCAGATGATCTCCCTGCCTCATTCTCTTTAGCAGATTATTATCCATTTTCTTTTACAGCTTCGACTCCTCTCCTGAGTCTCGACAATCCGTCCTCTACATAACTCCGCGGACAGGCAACATTCATTCTGAGATATCCGATTCCCGCCTTACCGTATGCCGATCCGTCTGTAATCCACAGTCCTGTCCTTCGGCGTATGATTTTTGCGAGATTATCACCGCTACTTTCAACGATGCCCGCAAGTTTCCGGGCATCTATCCATGAGAGATATGTTGCCGCCTCAGATACATCTCTTAGTTCCGGAATATTATCACGGATAAACTCTTTTACAAGCTGCTTATTTTCTCCTATATATTTTCTTAATTCATCCAGCCACTCTTCTCCGTATTTATAGGCCGCAACAGCAGCCTGAACAGCAAATACATTTGGCTCGGCCACTTCATCCGTATTAAGCCCTCTCCACACCTTATGTCTCAGGACGGGATTTGCCGCAAATACGGCCGCACTGCATAGTCCGGCTATATTAAATGTTTTGGACGGCGCTATGCAGGTGATGCTTATATCTCTGTTAACTTCATTTACGCCGGCAAATGGTACATAATCTCCTGTGGGGCAGATCAGGTCGCAATGTATCTCATCACTTACTACAGTGATACCATGCTTCGCGCATATTTCACCAACCCGCGCTAAGGTTTCCTTATCCCATACTACTCCGATAGGATTCTGGGGATTACAGAAAATCAGCATGGAAACCTGTGGATCTGCAGCCTGCTTCTCGAACAGCTCCCAGTCTATCTCAAAATGCCCGTCACGTGCCCCATTATGATCCGCGGCAGATTCACCGTGCTCTACATACTTGAGGGGGCATTCGACCGGAACCCTGCCATTATTTAGTATGGAATTAAAGAATATGTTATAAACCGGTGTAAATACCATAACCTTTTCAGCCGGTGTGGTAAGCTTTCTGACAATGCTTGATATGGCCGGAACAACTCCGGTACAGAATATGAGCCACTCCTTCTCTATCACGAAGTTATGCCTTCTTTTCCACCAGTCTGTATAGCTTTCGCTCCATTCGTCGGGAACTATTGAATATCCGAATATTCCATTTTGGGCACGTTCAGTTATGGCCTCCCTTATCTCCGGAACGGTTTCAAAATCCATATCCGCCACCCACATGGGAAGTTCTCCTTCCCGGATATCCCATTTCAGGGAATTGGTTCCGGATCTGTCTATTATCTTGTCAAAATCATATCGATGCATAAATGTATTACTCCCTTATCAGCTCTTCCAATGTTTTAAATAACACATCCGGCTCCACCGGCTTACTGAGATGCGCATTCATACCGGCCTGAAGACTTCTTTGCACATCCTCGTCGAAGGCATTTGCTGTAAGTGCTATGATAGGAATGGTCTTTGCATCCTCCCTGTCCAATGACCGTATGGCTTTTGTTGCTTCAATGCCGTCCATTTCAGGCATCCTCATATCCATAAGGATTGCATCATAATATCCTACAGGATTTGATTCAAACTTCTCCACAGCAACCTTTCCGTTTTCTGCCGTATCTGAGATAATGTTTTTCATTTCAAGAACCATTGCCATTATTTCCGCATTTACAGATACATCTTCCGCAAGCAGGATCCTCTTTCCCGATAAGTCCGTCTTCTTAGCCTCTTTAGTTTCATTCTTCTTTCTGAATGCTTCCTTAAATTCGTCTATTACATTTCCCGCAAACAGAGGTTTTGATACAAAGGTATCAACCCCTGCATCTCTTGCATCGTCAACTATTTCATCCCAATTATAGGATGTAAGTATGATGATCGGAGTATGATAACCGACTATCTCTCGAATCTGCCTTGTGGTTTCTATTCCATCCATTTCAGGCATCTTCCAGTCTACCAGTATAAGATCATAATCCTTTCTTCGTCCATGTCTTACCTTAACCATCTCAACTGCCTCCTGTCCGGAGGTAACCGTATCACACTTTATTCCCACCTGTCCCATGATAACGTTCGCGTGTTCACAGGCGATTGAATCATCATCTATAACCAGAACACTTATATCATGTGGATCTATCTCTCCGTTTGCAGGCACATCCTCTTTCTTTTCAGCCTTGAACAGCGTTACCGTAACCTTAAATGTTGTTCCTACATTCTTCTTGCTTTCAACTTCAATATGGCCATTCATCAGCTCAACAACACTCTTTGTTATAGGCATTCCAAGTCCGGTACTTCCGTACTTATTGGACACCCGTGAATTTTCCTGAGTAAACGGTTCGAACAGATGCGGCAGGTATTCTTCGCTCATACCACATCCATTGTCCTTCACGGTAAATCGAAGAGTTTCATTTTTGTCATAATGATTGATATTTTCAACCAGAAGAGAGACCCGACCTCCCTCCTGCGTAAATTTGACAGCATTCCCCAGTATATTAAGCAGTACCTGGCGAAGCTTAACATCATCTCCAACATAATAATCATCAATACCACCCTTCAGATGACACTCATATTCAATCCCCTTCTCCTTACACTGTCCGCCGATTATGGTACTTACCTGTTCAAGCATCTTGGAGAATGAAAATTCCTCTTTTCTTATAACCATCCTTCCGGATTCAATCCTGGACATATCAAGAATGTCATTAATGATTCCCAGCAGATGATGCGCACTGGCTCCGATCTTTTCCGAATGTTCGCGCACTTTATCACTTATATCATGATCATTCAGGATGATACTGTTCAGACCTATGATCGCATTCATCGGTGTACGGATCTCATGGCTCATATTCGACAGGAATGTTGTCTTGGCCTTATTTGCCTGCTCAGCCGCAGACAGAGCTTCCTGAAGTGCTCTGCTCTGTTCCATTGTTTTTCTGGTCTCATTATCCACGTTTACAAAGCATGCCCCTACAGCATGTACTATATGGTCTTCCCTGTCCTCCGGATGTCTCACTCCCGCAAAACGTATCTCTTCATAGGAGTCTACATCATGGCGGTGTACCATATAGCGGTACGCTATTACACGCTGCTCTTTAAGCCCCTCGCGAATACTGTCCGGCTGAACAAAGTCTATAAATCCCTGTCTGTATTCATCCTTAACAGTACTCTCAGCGTACTTTTCCAACTCATACAGATAATCAAATCTGTCACCGGCCTTCAGACCGTTTTTGATAGCCGAATGCTGCTGGTAGCACACGCCTTCGCCGGTATCCAGCTCCAGGTAA
>CAMOCO010000016.1 GCA_946610715.1 uncultured Clostridia bacterium
CCACACGTCCGAATACAAGATCATACTCTACCTTGATTCTCTGCAAAATCCCGTTTCCGCCGCTTGTGGCACTTGCAGCGGTTCTTCTGTGATAGATATATGCATTGCTGTCAATGATCATCTTGCCTGTGCTTAGCGCCACACTTCCGAGAATGAAATCATGATCCGGAACAGCACGCTCAGGAAATCTTATATTTGCGAATCTCGAAGCAATCCTCAGACAACCTGCAGAAAAGCAGTAAGTGCAGCCTGCTATCCTTGCTCTCGAATAAAAGCTTTCAAGATTCACGGGCATATCCGATACATCATGAAAGCCTGTTTGTTTTAGATTTTCATCTGTTACTATATCACTTGATGCATAGAGAACCACACCCTGACGTGCATTCTCTTTCTCAAGCATTTCCACAGCGGAAATGAGCTTATTTTCCATCCACACATCATCCTGATCGGAAAATGCATAATAATCCGCTTCCTCTGCATATTTCAGGAGTTTCATGAAGCTCCTCTTGTAGCCTTCATTTTTCCCTCTGCAGAGCACAATCTTCCCCTTATGGGACTGCATCATTTCCTTAATTATCTTTACGGTATCATCCGTAGATCCGTCGTCTCTTATAGTGATAACAACTTCCACACCCTCCTGCCGGAGAATAGAAAGCAGCTGTTCTTTTAAATATTTTTCACCGTTATAGGTTGACATAAGTACATTTACTTTAAACATAACAACCCTGCTTTCTCACTTCGTAAGGACACTCTTATCCTTTAAAATGATGGAAACTGCTTTTCTTATATTATAAACTCTTGTAGACTTATAGCTTCCGCCATACTCTCCGTCAAGAGTCCATGGTACCTCTTCCTTACATTTAATGGCAATCTTCGAAGCCTTCCTTGAAACTATCAGTTCATCATCCAGGTTCTCCGTAAGGAGACTGCCGATAATCCTCTGAAGCTGTATGGGATTCTGAGGATTCTTTATAAGTACGGTTTCAAAAAGGCCGTCGGAAAACTCCATATGTCTGGCACCAAAATTCTTGAAACCGCCTACTGAAAGAGAATTGGTTATCTGACCGTAGATGTAATCGCCTTCTATTATCTCTCCGTCAAACCAGGCCTTCATATGATAAGGCTTTAGTTTGGCAAGGGAACCGATGGCACCCAGAATATAAGCCGCATGCCCAAGTGTATTCTTCAGATTCTGGGGTGTTGAATAAGAAAGATCAGTAAATGCGCCAAATGCCGCAACATAGATAAAGAAGCTTTTCTCCAGCTTTCCCACATCTACATGACATATGATTCCATCCACTATATCTCTTGCAGCCTCCACGGGATTCAGACTGATTTTAAGACTTCTCGCATAATCATTTGTTGAACCACAGGGGATATAACCCATATGTATCCTGCGCTTAATCTCTCTCTCCAGCTTCATTATCCCGCTTACGGTATTATCAAGCGTTCCGTCGCCTCCGGCGCAGACAACGATATCATAATCCGCAGCATTCTTGTATAGATAGTCCGCATTATCCTTGGGATCTTCCCGGGTAAGATAAATGCTGACAAGATAACCCGCATTTTCAAAAATATCAATAATCTCAATTAGGTCCGATTTTATTACAGTTCTCCCGGCCTTTGGATTAATAACAAAAAGTATTTTTTTCTTCAGGTTCATGGCCTTCACCTCCATGATTTAATCCATTATTTTTTCAGAAAAAACTTTTATCTTCTTTCAAGATATTTTTTAAGACCTCTGTTTCTCAGCTTACATGCAGGACATTCCTTACATCCGTCCCCCGGAATACCATTGTAGCAGGTAAGCGTCATATTTCTGACCAGATCAAATCCTCCCAGCCTGTCTGCCATAGCCCATGTTTCTTCCTTATCGATCCACATAAGGGGAGTGATCAGATCAAATTCATAATCCATTGCAAGATTAAGTGTTGTATTAAGTGACTTAATGAAAATGTCACGGCAATCCGGATAGCCGGAAAAATCGCTCTGTGACACTCCTGTTATAATATCAGTTATTCCTTCACCCTTGGCAAATATAGCTGCATATGTGAGAAAGAGCATATTTCTTCCTTCCACATAAGAGTTGGGTGTTCCCTCATCGGGAGCTTCCTTATCTACCTCTATATCGGCTCTGGTGAGAGAATTCGGAGCCAGCTTATTCAGCTCCTTCAGGTCTATTACCACACGCCTTACATTCAGCTTTTTGCAGATGGCTTCTCCGCATTCCAGCTCCTTAACATGTCTTTGACCATAATCAAACGATATGGCTATAACCTCTTTATATTCCTTAAGTGCCCAGAGAAGACAGGTTGTACTGTCCTGTCCTCCGCTGAAAACAACTACTGCCTTTTCTTTATTTTTCATGTTTTTTCCTTCTTAGTGTTCTTTTCCCTGTTCCTATAATCCCACTGCAGAAAGCAGTCTCTTCTCCAGCTCGGGATTATTCTTAAATTCCCCTCTCAGAGTTGTGGTTACAGTGCGTGATGTATTATTCTTAATTCCCCTTGCAGTCATGCAGCTGTGTTTTCCCTGGATAACCACCGCCACATCCGGTGACTGTGTAACCTTACCGATAATATAAGCAATATCAGTTCCTATCCTCTCCTGAAGCTGAAGCCGCTTTCCGACCATTTCGGCAATCCTCGCGATCTTGCTGAGACCTATAACTCTGTCTCTTGGAATGTACGCAACAGCCACGCTCATATCATACATAAGAGCCATATGGTGCTCGCAGTAGCTGAATATTTCAATATCCTTCACCAGCACCATATCACCGTCTCCGGGAGCCTGAAAGGTCTTATTGAACATATCGGCTATCTCATCATTAGTATATCCTATACCCTCAAATACTTCTTCATACATTCTGGCTACTCTGTCAGGAGTATCTTTCAGACCTTCTCTCTCAGGATCTTCTCCGATTGCAAGAAGAATCTCTCTGATATGATATTTGATTTTTTCCTTATCTACTGCCATTACTAAACTCCTCTCCTGTCAGGGCTCCAGATATATTTATGCATCTGAAGCTGCAGTTTTACACCATTCATCTTATGTTCTATCATATAATTAACTATTTTTGTATGCTCAATTCTTCCGAATACGGCACTGATATATACCGTACTTTTTTGGATAAGGTCATATTTTTGTATGATTCTCCCGGCTTTATCCAGATCTGCCTCGTCAGATACAACGAATTTAACACAGTCCCTCTTATCCACCGCTTCAAAATTCGAAGCAAGCATCTTTTGCTCCATGCCGCTCCCCGGACATTTATAATCCACTGTAAAGCTGAGCCTGTCCTCTGAAATGCTTTTAAAGGGAGTTATGTCAACCGCTCCGTTGGTCTCAATCTCGACACGGAGTTCTTCATTTTTCAAAAGCATGCTGATAAGCTCATCAATTCCGGGCTGAATCAAAGGTTCACCGCCGGTAAGGGTGACATTTTTGATTCCGGATTCAAGAATATAATTCACGATTTCCTTATCCGTCTTTATACTGAACTCAGCATTTTCATCCACGGCATACATACTGTCGCAATAATTACATCTTAAGTTACAGCCTGTAAATCTCACAAATACTGCCGTCTCTCCGGCCCGCATTGCCTCGCCGTTAATACTTGTAAAAATCTCAGCGACTTTGAATTCACTCATGACCTGTCCCTTCTTTATAGGTCTTACTCCGTGTAGCTTGCCTGATTATCAGGTGTTTCATAAACACTGACTTTTATAACCTGATACCCCTTCATCCTCATAAAATCAAAAAAGTGCCTGGCGAGATTTTCAGCTGTGGGGCGGCCGTCAAAATCAATCACCCTAAAGCCTTCATCCTCCAGTGCTGCCAGCGTCTCCGGCTTAAGACTGCCGGACTCTGCTATGAGGGCATGATCAAGTCTGTCAGCCTCTTCCTTCAGATCATCCTTGAGCTTTCCGAAATCTACAACCATACCTCTGTAGGGTCCCTCAGACTGAAGCTCTTCGCTGCCAACGTCAATAGTAACAACCCATCTGTGTCCGTGCAGATTAGCACATTTCCCATCATAATCCTTCAGAAAGTGGGCACTGTCAAAATTTGCAGTAGTTGTAAGTATATACATATCATTCTCCTATATTCAGTAATCGGCAGTAAATGCCTGCCACAGCTGTGGCAGGCATTTGACTGTTAAATTCCAAGGAATTCCTTTACTACCTTTGTCATATCCTCTTTATCGCAGACAGTCTTATGTCTGACTTCAGCATCTCTGATTTCCTCAATTGCCTGAGGAATCTTAACCGCCGAGAGCTTTGACAGTTCATCCACCAGCTGGAAATCAGTACTTGTATCATAGGCCGGATCAATTGCGGTCATAACACTTCTTGTAAACTTATAAGGACTTGCGGTTGACGCTATGATCACAGGTGTATCATAGTCCTTTGTTTCTGCCTTATACTTATCATAAACATTAACCGCAACCGCCGTATGAGTATCAATCACATAACCATCCTCATCGTAAACCTGTCTGATGGTTTTGGCAACCTCATCCTGAGTTGCATAATTTCCATAGAAATGGAAAAGATTCTTTTTCATCTGATCGTCTATGGAATACTTTCCTTCCTCGGACAGCTGCTTCATAAGCGCCGCATTCTGTTCCGCATTATTTCCCGCAATCCTGTATATAAGTCTTTCCAGATTACTGGAAATAAGAATATCCATTGAAGGTGAGGTTGTTAAAATGAATTCTCTGTTTCTGTCATATGTGCCTGTAGTAAAGAAATCATAAAGAACCTTATTGTCATTTGATGCACAGATAAATCTGTCCACAGGCATTCCCATAAGTGACGCATAGTATGCTGCCAGAATGTTTCCGAAGTTTCCTGTCGGAACTGCCACATTGACCTTATCTCCGTCATTTATTCTTCCTGCAGCTATAAGTCTTGTATATGAATAGATATAATAAACTATCTGCGGAACAAGTCTTCCGATGTTGATGGAATTGGCCGATGAGAATTGAAATCCTTTATCTGCCAGCTCCTTTGCCAGTTCGGGATCACTGAACATCTTCTTTACGCCGGTCTGGGCATCATCGAAGTTTCCCGTAATTCCCGCAACAAATGTATTCTTGCCCTTTTCGGTTACCATCTGCATTTCCTGAATAGGGCTCACACCGTTCTTTGGATAGAATACTGCTATTCTTGTACCCGGAACATCTGCAAATCCTGCCAGCGCAGCCTTTCCCGTATCACCTGAGGTTGCTGTAAGAATAACGATTTCATTTTTAATGTTATTCTTTTTTGCAGCCGTAGTCATAAGATAAGGAAGTATTGAAAGTGCCATATCCTTAAATGCTATTGTCTTTCCGTGAAAGAGTTCAGCAATAAATGCACCATGATGATATTTTACAGGTACTATAAGTTCGTTATCGAACTTTGAATCATATGCGCTGTTTATACAATATCTGAGTTCCTCGTCACTGAAGTCGGTAAGCATCAGCTTCATAACTTCAAACGCCACCTCACGGTAGCTCATCTTTGAAAGTTCCTCAAAGCTTATATCCATCGCCGGTATCTCATCCGGTACAAAAAGTCCTCCGTCATCTGCAAGGCCCTTAAGTATAGCCTCGGACGCAGTTGCTGTTTCTTCTGAATTTCTAGTACTTCTATATAAGAATCCCATAGCATTCTCCTTTTATATAATCTTCCTGTTTCAGGTCATACCTTTTGACACTATACCACAAGTAACATTAAATTTAAAGTAAAAGAAATCGCTCAAAATGACCTGTCTTACCGACAGCACCTCATCTTGAGCGACAATCCTCTGATTTAGCTTATATGATTAATAATTCTACTGTACTACGAATACATCCGCCGTCTGACGTCCGAAGTTGAGAGCTTCCTGGTGGGATGTAAAGAATACGTCGATTCTGTTACCCTTGATGGCTCCGCCTCTGTCCTCTACGGTATAGAGTATACCATTTATGATCATCTGTGTACCAAAGGCAAATCTCGAATCAGCTGCAATAGTATGATTTGCAGTTGCAAGAGTACCGCAAGCCGTAATACCGTTTGTCTTTCCGCAGCATATAGCACATGGGCAATATCCCGTAAGTACAAACTGTCCGATATATGTTCCCTGCTCCGGTGATGCCGCAACAGGCACAGCTACAGCAGCATTTCCCTGTGGAAGAATGTAGGTAGCATTTCCGGAAGTTGCAAATGCTCTTGTAGATGTATCAACTTCCTTGATCTCGTTAAGCTGATACTTCTCCTGACGCTCCTCTGCAAGCTGTCTCTTGGAATTATTATCGGCTTCAAGAATTGCCTGAAGTGCAGCCTTGTTCTTATCAGCTTTTTCAGACTGATCTGATGATGTGAGCGTATTCTTCTCCTTGGACTCCTCAAATTCTATCTTCGCAAGCTGATCGGATTCATATCTGATATTCTCCATATCCTCATATGAAACCTTTTCATATCTCGCCTGAGTCACAGGCTCATCATACAGGGCATTAACCGCAACCATACGACCATATTCATTTGAATTCATTCTCTCACCTGTGACAGATGCTATACATGCTATACCAAGCAGAATCACAACGGCGATCGACATTATTTTTCTACGCATCTTATTACCATTCCGTTTCGAAATTGTTAACAAATGTTAAATTTTTGTTACAAGCGGCATTATAGTCTTATAGCTACTGTAAGTCAAGCAGTTTTTTATAAAAAACCATTATTTTGTGCAATCTACTGATTATACGTATTATAACATACAATTATTGGCATAATTATGAATTTTCTTTGAGCTCCCGGATGAGGTCCAGCAGACCTTCTGTTGTGGTTATCTCCGATACTCTTCTTCTCAGCCTTGCGCTGTTCCTGATTCCTTCCGTATACCAGGCTACATGCTTACGCATTTCTCTTACTCCTATATATTCTCCCTTGAGTTTCACCATGAGCTTCACGTGCTCTGCCATCATATCCGCTATTTCGGGGACTGTGGGTCTCGGCGGTATCTCACGGCCTTCAATTCCCGCTTTTATCTCTCTGAATACCCAGGGATTACCCTTGGCTGCTCTTGCTATCATTACACTGTCACAGCCTGTTTCCTCCTTCATGCGAATCACATCTTCAGCTGTACAGATGTCACCATTGCCGATCAGTGGAATCTTTACGGCATCCCTGACCCTTTTTATTATGGACCAGTCGGCATTACCGCTGTAGAACTGTTCTCTGGTTCTCGCATGAACCGCAACTGCCGATGCTCCGGCTTCTGCTACTGCCGCCGCCACCTCTGGGGCATTTATATCGTCACTGCTGAAACCGGCTCTTATCTTAACAGTCACAGGAATATCCGAAGCCTTTACCATAGCTTTAACTATATCAGCTGCAAGACCCGGATTTTTCATGAGCGCCGAGCCTTCATGGTTTCCCACAATCTTCGGAACCGGACATCCCATATTGATATCGATAAAATCAAATGCCGTCTCTTTTGACAGTTTTTCAGCCTGCCCGGCCATAATGTCCGGGTCGCTTCCGAAAAGCTGCACCCCTACAGGATGCTCACTCTCATCGGAAAGCAGCAGAACCTCCGTCTTATGATTATTATACATCAGCCCCTTGGCACTGATCATTTCCGTAATCATAATATCGCAGCCCATTTTTTTGCATAGTAAACGAAATGGCAGGTCTGTGACGCCTGCCATTGGTCCAAGTATTATTTTATTTTTGAAATCACTTTTTTTCATAATTTTTATCATATATAATTCTAAGTCCGTGTAAAGTAAGCTCCGGGTCGTAAATATCAATCGCATCGGTTGCTTCGGAAATCAGTTTGCCAAGTCCGCCGGTGGCAACCACTTTCAGATCCGGAAGTTCGGATTCTTCCTTCATTTTCTTAATGATATACTCCGTCTGACCTATATATCCATAATAGATACCGGCCTGCATACTTGATACGGTATCCTTTGCAAGGATGGTATCAGCTTTTTTGATCTCAACTTCGGGAAGCTTTGCAGTACCCTGCCAGAGGGCATTTGCCGAAAGCCTGATTCCGGGGGAAGTTACGCCTGCTGTGAATGTTCCGTCATCCGAAACAAGGTCATGGGTGGTAGCTGTTCCGAAATCAATAACCAGTACGGGACCGCCATAGAGTTCATATGCCGCTACCGCATCCACAAGTCTGTCTGCACCGAGTTCCTTCGGATTTGGGATGGCCAGTCTGATTCCGGTCTTAATCCCCGGTGCCACTATAAGCGGCTTAATATCAAAATACTTGATGATACTGCTTGTAAGGGAATGCATAACATCCGGCACAACAGATGCGATTATTACATCTGTTACATCCTTCACCGAGTATCCGTTCAAGATGAGCCATTCTCCGAAGAACACACCGAACTCATCCGACGTTCTTGAAGTTTTGGTTATCATTCTGAATGTCTTCTCAAGCTTTGTACCATTAAAAAGTCCTATGGTAAAATTGGTATTACCCACATCTATTGCAAAAAGCATTTTTTAATCCTCCGGTATTATTACCCACAAGATCTTACTCATCCTCGGACTCTCCGAAGAAGAGCTCATAATATTGTTCGAGCTGTTCAAATAATTCTCTTTTTTCAATCTGAAGTCTTTTAACCTTAAGTCCGCTGCCTATCTCATCATAGAGCAGATCATCTTCATTTGCCTGGGTCAGAATGTCAAGATTCCCCTCTTTATCAAAGTAAAGCATTATGACTCCACCCACCTGCTGGGTAAAAAGCACGCATGCCACCTTCAGTTCATCCTGTATCCGGGGCGGAAGATTACCAAACTTGGGATTGAAGTAGTACTTTTCCGTATACCTTGAAGCACTGCAGAGAACTTCATCATTTTCATACATAATCATTCTCCCGCTATAACATCCTGCATATCATACATACCGGGCTTTTTGCCTGCAAGATATTTAGCAGCGCTTACCGCACCTACTCCGAAAATATTTCTGGAATATGCAATATGTCGTATCTCTATAACTTCATCCTGACCGGCAAATATCACATCATGAATTCCCGGAATAGATCCTGCTCTCACTGCCGAAATTCCCAATTCTTTTTTGCCTCGCTCCATACGTCTGTCAGAACGATTGTATATATACTCAAATTGTCCGTCTGCCGCCTCATTAATGGCATCAGCCAGCATAATGGCCGTACCTGACGGTGCATCAAGCTTATTATGATGATGCTGTTCTACTATCTCCACATCAAAGCCTGCAGGAACAAATACCTTTGTTGCATTTTTAAGAAGGTTCATTATGGTATTTATTCCGAGACTCATATTGCCCGATTTGAGTATCGGAATTGTATTACTTACTTCTCTCAATCTGTCCAGCTGCCCGGCTGAAAGGCCTGTAGAGCACAGGACAACGGGAAGCTCCTTTTTAACAGCATAGTCTATTAATGAGTCTACGGCTGAAGCATTTGAAAAATCGATTATCACATCTGCTTCCACGTCACAACTGTTTATATCAGTAAATACAGGATAACCTGCATCGTCTCTACCTACTATATCAACACCGGCAACTATCTCGGCATCACTGTCTTCTCTTACTAAATCAGTGATGACTCTGCCCATTCTGCCGCATGCACCATGCATTATAATTCTTATCATATCAACCTCCGTTAAATCTTCCGTTAAAAGTTGATTCCGTAATCTCTCATTGCCTTTTCAAGCACAGCTGCATGTTCAGGCTCCATTTCCGTAAGCGGAAGTCTCAGCTTTCCGTTGCACATACCGAGAAGCTCACATGCCTTCTTAACAGGTATAGGATTAACTTCACAGAAAAGTGCTTTGCAGAGATCTATAGCCTTAAGCTGAAGTTCTCTTGATCTCTCAATGTTTCCTTCGAAGAATGAAGCACAAAGCTCATGTGTATCCTCCGGAATAATATTGGCTGTAACAGAGATAACTCCGATTCCTCCAAGTGACATAAGCGGAACGATCTGGTCATCATTTCCGGAATAAATGTCTATGCATCCCTGAGCGAGATGTGCCAGTTCCGCAACCTGGGATATGTTACCGGATGCTTCCTTAATAGCAACGATATTGTCAACTTCCTTAGCAAGCTTAACAGCTGTTGCGGGAAGAATATTGCAGCCTGTTCTGCTCGGTACATTGTACATGATAATCGGCAGATCAATTTTTTCCGCTACTGCCGTATAATGCTTGATAAGTCCGCCCTGTGTACATTTATTATAATATGGTGTAACCATGAGCATTCCGTCTACACCGCATTTCTCAGCTTCTTCACTGAGATAGATTGCGGCAGCTGTATCATTTGAGCCTGTACCTGCAATAACCGGAATTCTTCCGTTTGCCTGCTCAGCCACAACAGCTATACATTCCAGATGCTCCTCCATTGTAAGAGTTGCTGCTTCGCCTGAAGTTCCGCATACTATGATGGCATCTGTATGATGCTCCACATGATAATCAACCAGCTTACGAAGTCCTTCATAATCCACACTGAGATCATCATTGAAAGGTGTAATAAGTGCTACTCCAGAACCCTTAAAAATTGCCATGATAAAATCCTCCTAAAATTAAAACAGACCGGGAACATCCGGTCTCTGAATAAGCTGCACTCCTAAATATAGTTACATTATGTGCAATAATATTCTATAAACCGTAGCTCTCCACATTTGTGACTCTGCTACTCACGGTAGCTCATCACCATCAGTGACAGTCCTGCAGATATTATCTGCAGCCCCAGCACCGGAATTGCTGATCTTCCGGAGCTTCGGCAGTTCATCCTTTCACATATAATCACATGATTCAGCATCATCATATATGTTACTTATAATCACTGCGCCTCTACATATAGCGTTATAGTAGCACCCAAGGGCGCCTATGTCAACCTAAGATTTTTCTCTGCCTCAGAACTTCATACATAACTACGGCCGCCGATACTGCTGCATTAAGAGACTCCACCTGTCCTTCCATTGGAATTCTGAGAAGGGTGTCCGCTTCGGCCGAAACCTCGTCGCTGAGACCACTACCTTCATTACCGATGAGAAATGCAATATCTCCGCTAAAATCTTCATCATAGAATTCCGTACCGGAAAGATGTGTTCCGCAGATCTTCACACCGTTCTTTCTCAGACGGCGGATATCTTCCACCAGGTCATCGCTGACTGATATATCCATTCTGAAAAGCGACCCCATTGCAGATCGAACAACCTTGGGGCTGTAGGGATCTGCAGAATCCCTGCTGACTATGATACCGGTAACTCCCGCTCCCTCTGCTGTTCTGATTATGGTACCCATATTTCCCGGATCCTGAAGACGGTCAATGATAATATAAAATCGTTTCTGCTCTTTACTGCCTTCTCTGTCCGGATCAGTTACAGACTGTTCTTTATTTATTGCTGCCACAGCCATGATTCCCTGCGGTGTATCCGTATCAGACATTTTCTCCATGACAGCGGAGCTGACAAGGTAGCACTGTCTCTTTTCCTCTGCCCGCTCCACAAGTCCGAGAATCTTATCTTTATATTTATCTTCTCTTTTTACTTTTTCCAAAAAGCCTTCTTCGATATACAGTTCCTCCAGCCTCTCCGGCGGAACCTCTGCCACAAGCCTCATTCCTTCTGCGATGAAGAGATTTCTCTCCCTTCTGGATTTTGCAGACCTTATCAGTTTCGCAATATCCTTTACTCTGCTATTATTAACTGACGTTATATCTGTCATCATAATCTCCCACCTTCAGGCTTTTTTACTTACATTTCTGATCAGTACCATGTCGGCACCGTACTCCAGCTTAAGCGCCGCTTCAATACCTGTTTTTACATTCACGGTCACTGACAGCTTCTTCATCTGTTTTTCTTCTTTCAGCTGCACATATACCGGCGAATAGCCCGGATAGCCCATGGCAATCTGTTTCAGATTCTCATAATTCTTCTGAAAGCTCTCCAGATTGCTGAAGCAGACCCAGAGCTCCGTCTTCATATCATTATCCTTTTCCATCAGCTCACTGACGGTCATAATGTCGGATGCGATAAGCTTGCTTTCCTTTTCGGAAATGGAAGCCCTGCCTTCAACTATGACGGCTGTTCCTTCCACAAGCTTTTCCCTGCACTGTTCGAAGGTTTTTGGAAATACAACCACTTCAATGGTACCATAGAGATCTTCTATTCTCACAAAGGCCATATTATCGCCCTTTCTCGTGATCTTATGATTGACCTCATCCACGAGACCGCCGATCTTATAATTTATTCCGTCCATTGCCTCAGTTTTGAGTGTATCCTCATCCGGCTCAAAATCCAGTGTAGTTGCGGTAGTTTTCTGTTCCAAAAAATCTTTTACGCTATCCAGCGGATGACCGCTGACATATAGACCAAGTGCTTCCTTTTCCTGTCTGAGAAATGTATCCTTATCGAATTCGGGCAGATCGGGATAGGAAATGCCAAAGGCCTTCTTCTCATTCTCACCCATAAAATCCATAAGACTTATCTGCCCGGAAGTGGACTTCTTTTTCTCCTCCGCTACCTCATCTATTATCTTCGGATAAACCTCCGTCATCTGTCTTCTGTTGACTCCGAAGCTGTCAAATGCTCCCGAATTGATGAAGCTTTCTATAGTTCTCTTATTTGCCTCTTTACTGGACACTCTGGAAATGAAATCCTTAAGGTCACGGTATGGCCCATTTGCCTCTCTCTCCCTGAGTATCATATCAACCACCGAGTCACCGATGGACTTAATGGCGGACATACCATATCTGATGGCTCTTCCGTCAACGGAAAATGCGCCCCTGCCCACATTTACATCAGGCGGCAGCAGCTTTATACCCATCTTTTTAACGGCATTTATATATTTACTGAGTTTCTGTGAATTATCCCTGACAGAAGTAAGCAGTGCAGCCATAAAATCAAGCGGATAATGGCATCTCAGATATGCGGTCTCATAAGCCACCACTGCATATGCCGCCGCATGGGATTTGTTAAATGCATAGCTGGCAAAATCCGTCATTTCATCAAATATCTTATTTGCAGTCTTTTCATCTATCCCATTATTAACACAGCCCGGAACTCCGGACTCTTTATCACCGTAAACAAAGTATTCCCTTTCCTTTGCCATTACATCGGCTTTTTTCTTGGACATGGCGCGGCGCACGAGATCCGATCGTCCCAGGGAATAGCCAGCCAGCGTCATAACTATCTGCATAACCTGTTCCTGATAAACTATACAGCCGTATGTAGGCGCCAGGATGGGTTCCAGTTCCGGAGTATCATAATGTATCGGACCGGTACTGTTCTTTCCTGCAATATACTGAGGAATGAAGTCCATAGGACCCGGACGATAGAGCGAAATTCCCGCAATGATATCTTCAATATTCTGAGGCTTAAGCTCCTTCATGAAATTCTGCATTCCGGAGGATTCAAGCTGGAAAACACCGTCGCATTTTCCCTGGGAAATCATTGCATATACAGCCTTATCATTATAGTCCAGATTTTCTACATCTACCCTCTCACCTGTTCTGCTATAAATATTATCCACTGCATCCTTGATAACGGTGAGATTTCTGAGACCCAGGAAGTCCATCTTCAGCAGTCCGAGCTCTTCTATTCTGGTCATATTGTACTGAGTTGCCACCACATCCCCATTTTTACATAGCGGCACAAATTCATCGATAGGCTCCCTGCCGATAACTACTCCGGCAGCATGCAGTGATGCATGTCTCGGCAGTCCTTCAAGCTGTTTTGACATATCAACAAGATAGCGGATTTCTCCGTTTTCATTATACATTTTTCTGAAATCCGGACTGACTTCCAATGCCTTTTCTATTGTCATATTCACTTCAGCCGGAATGGACTTGGCAACCATATCACATATTTTATAGGATATATCCAGCGCACGGCCAACATCTCTGATACAGTTTCTCGCCGCAAGGGTTCCGAAGGTAACAATCTGAACCACTTTCTCCTCGCCGTATTTTTCCGTTACATATTCGATTACCTTCTGGCGTCCCTCAGGAGCAAAGTCCACGTCTATATCCGGCATGCTTACACGCTCCGGATTGAGAAATCTCTCGAAAATAAGATTGTACCTGATAGGATCAATATTTGTGATCCTGAGCGTATATGATACCAGACTTCCTGCTGCGGACCCACGTCCCGGACCTACACCTATGCCATTTTTACGTGCATAATTAATGAAGTCCCAGACAATCAGAAAGTAGTCAACATATCCCATATTCTTTATGGTACTGAGTTCATAATCCAGTCTGTCCTGAAGTTCCTTCGTTACAGGATCATATCTTTCCTTCAGTCCGGCACGGCAAAGCTCCGTCAGATATTCAAATGCATCCATATCTCCCGGAACATCATATTTCGGAATCTTCTGCTCCCCGAATACTATTTCAACGTTACATCTTTCTGCAATCTTATGTGTATTACGAAGAGCTTCCTTTGCATATGGGAAGAGCCTCTCCATCTCATAGGCGGATTTGAGATAGTACTGTCCGCCTTCATATCTCATCCTCTTCTCATCACCGACCTTTGCATTTGTCTGGATGCAGAGAAGTATATCGTGAGCCTCCCAGTCATCTGCACTTATATAATGAGAATCATTTGTAGCAACCAGCTCTATTCCCAGTTCCTCTGACATTTTCATAAGCTCGGTATTTACCAGAGTATCCTCTGACATACCATGATCCTGCATTTCCAGAAAATAATTATTTTCTCCGAAGATGTCTCTATACTCAAGGGCAACCTTCCTTGCCTCTTCCACAAGCCCTTTTCTTATATAATAAGCCACCTCTCCCTGAAGGCATGCAGAGGTGCAGATGATGCCCTCGCTGTACCGGCGAAGAATCTCCTTATCAACACGCGGCTTGTAGTAGTAACCCTCTGTAAATCCTCTGGTCACTATCTTGGAGAGATTGCTGTAACCCTTATCATTCTCAGCAAGAAGTATCAGATGAAAATATCTCTCTTCATCCGGCGCCGCATCCTTGTCAAATCTGCTGCCCGGAGCCACATATACCTCACAACCGATTATGGGCTTTATCCCCTGCTTCTTACATTCCTTATAAAAATCAATAACACCATACATGACACCGTGGTCAGTTATGGCAAGACTGTCAAATCCCAGTTCCTTCGCACGTGAAACAAGCGCCGGAATCTTTGCGGCGCCGTCCAGAAGACTGTATTCCGTATGTACATGTAAATGTGTAAATTCGTTTCCGTTCATAATCAGATATGATGCCTCTTTTTATACTTTCTGTATGCTTTCATATACCTTTTGGCATATGCAAATGTTTCCTCTTCACCTTTTTCTGCCAGCATATACAGCAGCATTTCCAGTTTCTTTCTGCTATAAGGATGGAGCAGAAATTTACTTTTCCCGTGGAGATAATAGTCCAGGGGAGTTCTGTCGGTATAATCATCACGGTGGTATATCTTACTTGCCGCTACCCTGTCACAGAACATTTCTACTATATAATTATCCGGCATTTTCATGCCCACAAGATTTCCGTTTTTTCTTACCAGATCGTAATCTACCCAGTACTCCAGATGATGCTTATTTCTTCCCTTATGATGAAGCCAGGAGGATGTATAACCCTTGTCTTCACGTTCAGCCTCATTCGGACTCCTGGTTCCCTGATAATACTTTGCGCCTACGGAGAACTCCGTCCAGGAATACTTGGAAAGGTCATGGAGAATCCCCTGTTTATAGAGGCCGCACCTGAAACAGTTTTTTCCGACTTCCAGTTTATGCTCATTGATGGTGGATAAATGCTTATACCATTTTTTCTGTCTGATCTTTTCTTTAACCCCGTTTATTTTGCCTTTAGCACTTCTTATCATGTTCATCTCTTTTTCTCTTTTCCATACATATTTATGACTTACAATTCCGCAGTCAGCGTAAGGCACAGCACTGATAGCATTATATCATTACGACCAAAAAAAAGGTAGATGCAACTCAATCACATCTACCTTTAAAATCATTATTAGTTTACCGAAGCGCCGACCTGATTATAACTCCGTCTTCCATAAACCATGAAGATTGCAGTATTCATATACTGCCAGAAGCTTTTCTCCCTCAACCAGCGCGAACTCTGCAGCCGGCTTATCTTCAGGAGTAAGTGTCTTACGCTGTCTGCCCTGAGTTGTCTCAATAGCTATCCACTGAATATAATGAGCCTCCATCATTGGATGCTCCACAGAACCAACCTCAACCTTTACTATATTTCCATCTACATTTACAACAGGAACATGCTTCTCTCCTGCTCCGTCCGATGTATTCGGAACCAGCTCAACCATAGCTTCTCCGCAGCACTTTACATCACACTTATCCTTATTCAGATAAGATACTATGTTACCGCATTTAGCACATTTAAATACCTGCATTTTGTAATCCTCCCCATAATATTAATGACCTGCATCATTTGCTACATCTATAATCATACCAGAAAATGATCGTATTTACATCAGTTTTTTACTGCTCATACATATAATGTACAGTTTATGCATTATCTCCGGAACCATGCTCTTTACGGATAACATCATGTGCTCCGCCTTCTACAATACTTGTAGATGATACAAGAGTCAGCTTAGCCTTCTGCTGGAATTCCTTGATGCTGAGTGCGCCGCAGTTACACATGGTGGATTTAACCTTACTGAGTGTTCTTGCCACATTGTCCTTCAGCGGACCTGCATAAGGAACATAGGAATCAACACCTTCCTCGAAGCTGAGCTTCTTATCTCCGCCGAGGTCATATCTCTGCCAGTTTCTCGCACGATTTGAGCCCTCGCCCCAATACTCCTTAACATAATTTCCTTTTACGAAGAGCTTTTCTGTCGGGCTCTCATCGAATCTTGCAAAATATCTTCCAAGCATTACGAAGTCTGCGCCCATTGCAAGAGCAAGAGTAATGTGATGATCGTAAACAATACCGCCGTCAGAACATACGGGAACATAAACTCCTGTTTCCTCGAAATATTCATCTCTTGCCTTACATACCTCGATAAGTGCAGTTGCCTGTCCACGTCCGATACCCTTTGTCTCTCTGGTAATGCAGATAGATCCGCCGCCGATACCAACTTTAACAAAATCAGCACCTGCATCTGCCAGGAATCTGAAGCCTTCTGCATCTACAACATTTCCGGCACCAACCTTAACTGTGTCGCCGTATTTTTCTCTGATCCAGCCAAGAGTAAGTTTCTGCCACTCTGAAAATCCCTCGGATGAATCTATGCAAAGTACATCAGCGCCTGCATCTATAAGTGCAGGAACTCTCTCAGCATAATCTCTTGTATTGATTCCGGCACCAACAATATATCTCTTATGCTCATCAAGAAGTTCTCCCGGATTATCCTTATGCTCATCATAATCCTTACGGAATACAAATGATACCAGCTTTCCGGCATCATCAATTATAGGAAGAGAATTAAGCTTATTGTCCCAGATAATATCATTTGCTTCGCTGAGTGTTATTCCGTCTTTTGCAGTAATAAGCTTCTCAAGCGGAGTCATGAATTCCGATACCTTAACGTCCGTACTCATTCTGCTGACACGGTAGTCTCTGCTGGACACGATACCCACAAGCTTACCCTGGGAAGTACCGTCTTCTGTTACAGCAACGGTTGAATGTCCGGAGCGCTTCTTCATCTCTATAATATCAGCAAGAGTATCATCAGGGCTGACATTTGAATCACTCTTTACAAATCCTGCCTTATAGCTCTTTACTCTCGCTACCATGGCTGCCTCATCCTCTATTGTCTGAGAACCATAAATAAATGAAACTCCACCGCTCCTTGCAAGGGCTATCGCAAGTCTGTCGCCGGATACTGACTGCATGATGGCTGATACCATAGGTATTGTCATTTCAATGGCCGGTGTTTCACCCTTTTTATATTTTACAAGCGGGGTTTTAAGGCTGACATTTGCAGGAATGCACTCACTCGATGAATATCCCGGAATAAGGAGATATTCGTTAAATGTTCTCGACGGTTCAGTGATATAGGTTGCCATTTGATTTTCCTCCATTCTTTTTCTTTTATTTTGATATTTTCTCTATATCCTACATTAATTGCCATGAAAAATCAATTGTAAATATTGTCGAAATAGAATATCAAAAAACAGCTGATATCATAAAAATTATGATATCAGCTGCAAGCTCCCGATCGGACTCGAACCGACGACCTATTGATTACGAATCAATTGCTCTACCAACTGAGCCACGGAAGCATAAAATCGACTAAAGTGTAAAACAAAAGCCATGTTGTATTATAACATAACATGGCTTTTGTGCAAGTTTAACTTTAAAATAATACCGCAATTAATCTTAAGATATTACCATGTCTTACCGTCATATTCATTATATCCGCCGCCGTTTTCCTGATTATTTTTATCCTGCTCGGCCTGCTGTCTCTCCTTCATGCTGTTTTTCTTTTGTTCATCCAGTGCATCCTTCAGCTCATCCTCCCTCTTTGAGTCCTTCGGATTCTGCTGTTCCTTATCATCCTGCCCCTGCTGATTATCATCATTCTGGTTATCCTCATCAGAGTCCGATGAATCACTGTTTTTCTGCATTTGTTCAAGAATCTTGTCAATATCCGCCTTCAGCTGTTCGGCGTCCGCATCATGTCCGTTTGGATCGTCGGGATTTGCACATCCCTCTTCGGTCAGAACATTTCTTGCGGCCTTAAGCTGTCTTATGGCACGCTGATAATCCTTCTGTCCGCTCATCCCCTGCCAGTCGATCTTCGCAAGCATGGCAAGCGCAAGATTGACCCTGATATCACATTCCTTATGTCCTCTGTGGGAAGCGCTTATCTCAAGAGCTGTTTTATAATTTGCTATGGCATCATCATATTCCCCGTTCTGATAATGAACATTTCCGAGATTATAATACGGCAGATAACTTTCAGGGAAATTAATCCCGGTCAGATCCTCGATATATTTTTCGCTATATACCTGCTTATTATATCTGCTCTTAAATATCTCATTTAAAATGAATCTCACTCCGAGAAAAATCCCCATGATAATGAGCAGGAAGCACAGAATATCAATTATCAGCATAAAGCTTCTTGGATTTTCTATATGAAGTTTTTCATCACGCCGCTTAAGGGGCGCATCACTTCTTGGTTCTTTCATCAGATTCTTCCTCGTCTTATAATAAGCACCATCTCAATTATCAGCAGAAGGAGCAGTGGAATTGCGTAATAATAATATGTATCTTCATAGCTTACATCGTCGCTGCTTGCCATCTGCATTGAGCTCCCGCTCTTTATGGAATCCAGCAGATATTCAACATTTGTCTGCTTATCCATGTGAATATACTCTATATCCAGTTCCGCAGCCAGATCCTGAAGTGTAACTTCATTCATCTTGGAGACCGCATCATTTCCCGTTTCCGGATCTCTTATGTATGCATAGGAATCATCCAGCATCTTGCCGCCGTCCGCGGTTCCGTAGCCAAGCACCGCTCCGCCGTCCACAAGATTCTCCAGCCCGGCAAAGGACATAGGCTCCTCATCTGCAGTAATCTCACCGTCACTTATGAAGAATACTATCGTGAGTCTGTCATCCTTTTTGGAAGAAGATGTGAGCATATCTCTCATATCTTCATATACCACATTAATGGTTGTTCCCTTGGCGTAATACTTATCAGGCTTTGTTATAGTCGCAAATGCATCGGATACATTTCTCTGATCCTGAGTAAAAGGAGCCAGTATCTGCGACCTGTTATCGAACCTTATAAGCGAAAAATTACTTCCCGAAAGACTGTCCATTATATACGCACAGTCTCTCTGAACCGCACTCATTCTGGTGCTGTTTCCATTATAATCCTCCGCCCACATACTGATGGTTGTATCCACGACAAAGAGAACATCTATATTCTTCAGTTCAACGTCCACATTATATCTTTTTCCCATGATTCTGAGATTAACAAGAAATACCAGCACCATAAGTACTGTCACTCTGGCTATTTTCAGGATTTTGGGAAATATATCTGTTTTCTTTCTTACCACTCCAACGATGTATCCCGCAAGTATCAATAAAAATACGGGAATCACCACAAAGACCGGCACAATAGGCTTAGTTATCATAACAGAATTATCACTCCCATTATTATCAGCAAAATAATTGAAATCAATAGAATAATTGCAGGTACAGCAGGCTTATCCACCACCTTGGTAATGGTAATCTCATTTACTTCCATAACCTTCTGTGACTGAATATCCTTAACTATATCTCTGACCGGAAGGGAATCACTTTGTTTATAAAAAGCGCCTCCTGTCTTTTCAACGCATTCTTTCATTTCAGCTTCAAGATTATCATAATTGTAAGTATTGGTCAGGCTGAAAACCTCTTCATTTGGGAATATACCGAATACGGTAACTTCATTTTTCTTACAGAGATCACTTGCCTCGTCAAGTTCAACAAGCGGTTCGGAAAGATTTTCCTGGGCATTGTCGGTTGACATAATGATAACTCTTGTTCTGTCTTCATCATCAAGATGAGGGAAACTGTACAGGCAGGAAGCCAGTCCTTCTCCTATGAGTGAACTTCCCTTTGTATAATTATTGATCAGAGTACCCGCATCATAATAATCCAGCTCTTCCTGAAGCTCATAGAACTTATTCAGCTCATCGTAGCTGGCATCCGGATTATTATAAATATCCATATACTGCTTCTGCAGATTGAAGTACTCCTTCAGATCCTCCAGCTTTTTGATAATGAAATCATAATCATCTGTCATAGGTACATAAAGCACCGTTGAAGTATTATAGATGGTTATTCCGAAACGGTCTCCGTCAAGTCCTTTTACCACATCCTCAAGACACTCGACCAGATCGTAATTCAGGTAACATATTGAGTAAGACACATCCAGATTAAGATAAATGTCCCTCTTCTTGGTTCCGTTATTTACGGTCTCCGTCTTGACAGGTCTGGCCACCAGGATCATGGTCATAACAATTGCCACAAGTCCGGTAACTTCCATAGCTCCCCTGAGAAACAGCTGAAGTCCTCTGTATCTCTTATACTCCGGAAGATTTCTGACGAAGCCGGTATTTGCAGCCCTGACTCCGCCCTTATATTTAGTTTTTTTCTTAAGTACATGAAGAAGGATGACTGCCAGTATAAGGACAGGAATTCCTATCTTCAGCACCAAAGGATATTTTAGCTCCATAACTGCATGACCTTTCTGGTCTTAAATATTGACTGATTTATGTCGGCATAAGTAAATCTTGCGAATTCAGGCTCATAATATTCCGATACAAGCTGCGTCAGCGCCGGAATACCTACACTCCTTATCTCCAGAAGGGAATACTTGTCAACAGGGATTCCCGTCGCTTCAAATACAAATTCTCTTATGCATTTACTCATCTGATTATATGCCTGCCTGATGGATATCTTTCTTGTTCTCAGGTCGTCCTCTATAATATCCAGCTGCTCCATATATTTGGTCTTGATCTCCAGAAGTGTTTTGGGTTTCGGCTTCTTTATCTTAATCTTCTTGGGTCTCTTCAGCTTATCTCCGAACTTCTTTCTGAAAAAGATCTGCAAAAATATAACAGCGGCAATGAAGACAATTGCCAAAATCAGCCATATGAGCATATATGAAAATGGTTTTTGCAATTCAACCGATGTTATCATGTCTGTGCCTTTCAAATAGTTCTACTACCTTATCTATGATCTCAGCTTCTTTTGAAACCGATACAAGTGATACACCATATCTTCTGTAAAGCTGTTCCAGAGCGATATATCTCTCATTTCTGTCTTTCCATTCGGCCTGATACAGCCTCTCCCTGTGGGCCGTATAATCATCCTCATATTTTTTTCGTTCCACATCGTAAACATCATATCCGTAGAGATATGCATCTTCGATATTTATAACCAGAAGGTCGTTATTCACAGTAAGCTTGCGAAGAATCTTCTCATTAATGGCAGCCATTCCTGCCATATCCGTAATGAATACAACTACCATTTTCCTTCTGATATTTTCAGCTATATAATCAAGCAGTCCTCCCGGTCCGGTCTTCCCGTCCCTTCCGATATTCTGCCTGCACCTTACCATCAGATTTTCAAAATGGCCGGCTCCGGATTTGAAATAACTGAAATCTATTCCTTTCTCCGTATCCTGCATGAGCGCAAAATCATCTCCGTGCTTATCCACCAGATAGGCTATGGTTCCGAAGGTATCTATGGCTATCTCAGCTTTTTCCTCATATTCCGAGGTATCAGCCATCATTTTTGTACCCGTATCCACCACAAACAGAATATTGTGTTTTTTCTCCGCTATAAATCTTCTTACCAGTGTCTTTCCTGTCTTGGATGAAGACTTCCAGTCAATATCCTTAATGTTATCACCATAGGCATATTCCCTGAGATCATCAAAATCAAGACTGCGCCCTCTGAATACAGAGGTGAAGTCGCCGTCCAGAACATTTGAGGACTTTCTGTTTGTATAAAGAGAAACCTGCGCTCTTATTTTTGACAGATTATCATAATCCATAGTGGTGTATGACCCCTTTACGAAAATATTGCTAAATGCCGTTTATACTACGGTGCCTGAATTGTATTTACAATCTGGTCAATGATGGTTTCAACGGTTACATTATCTGCAACGGCTGAATAATTCAGCTCTATCCTG
>CAMOCO010000017.1 GCA_946610715.1 uncultured Clostridia bacterium
TTTTGATCTATATCAACTGTATATCCTTTGATAAGTCCTGTGTTTTCCATTTTTTTCATACGTTCAATAACCGCAGATACGGAAAGACCGATTTCTTCACTTATGGCAGATGAAGTAAGCCTGGCATTTTTCTTTAACGCTTTAAGTATTTTCACATCAAGTTTATCCATTTCAATTAACCTCCATTAATTCTTCCACATATTTATAATAATTAAGCTCACATATAGCCGCTGCCATTCTGAAGCGGTTGGCAACAGTTGATTTTGTACTTTCAAGCATGGTATCGGATACATCAACTCCAGGGTCAGCTGTTACCTGCCCTGAAACAGCATTGTATCTGAAGCCTTCTGTAATAAAGCTTCCGTCAGGCATGATTACCATTCCGGGTGTATCTGACATTATATCTTTCCCCACCAGCATTCTTGAATCATACGGCAGTCCCATAAGATTAAGCACAGTGGGAAGTATATCCAGTGAACTGCAAGGTTTTGTAACCTTAATCGGGTTTTCCATTGATGCTGAATATATTATAAGCGAATTTCTGTAAGATTCAAAGCTGTCAAGACTCATTCCCGAAAGTTCATTCGGAATTTCCATATCATCATACGGAACATGGTCCCCACAGATAACAATGAGCGTTTTATCAGCAATTCCTTTTCTTTCCAGATCCTCGTTAAGCTGCTCCATCATCAGTTCAAATTCCAGCTGACAGGCTATATAAGCTTTAGTCTTTTCGGAATAAGGAAGATCTTCCACCTTATCTCTGTTCTTTGCACTCATGGCATTTCCGCCAAAATTATACTGGAGATGCCCGCTGACTGTCATATAATATACATGGAAAGGTTCATTTCCGGCATATTCATCAAAGGTTATATCTTCCATAAATGCATCTGACTGAGGCCACATCATTCCACCGCCGGGATTCTTTTCATATTCCAGTCCGTTTCCTACTCCCTTATAATTCTCATATCCGAGAAACGGTCTTGAAATGTGCCTGTCATAATAAGTATATCCGTTATTATGATATGCATAAACATTGTAGCCCTCAGCCGAGAGCTCATTCCCCAGTGTAAACGGCATTGAATTACCTTGCGCTCCCATCTTCTGCATGCTGAGATAGCCGCCATTCTTCGGCATAAGTCCTGTTGTATTTGCATATTCACCGCCAAGCGTCGAACCATACCAGAGAGGCGTATAGAAATTCTTAAAGACAAATCCCCTGGTACTCATTTTATATAATTCAGGTGTCAGCTTCTTATCGATAACAAATCCATCAAATCCCTCTGCCGTTATAAATATAAGATTATAACCTTCAAACATCCCCGTATAATCATTTGAATAAGTAGGAAATGAACTGTTAATATAGCTGTTAAGTTCAAGTACAGACGAATTATCGGTTATATCCGGCATATCTTCAAGATTTATATCAAGAACCTGAGCATAATAAACCTTTTTCTCCTCAGTCGTTTCCTCAGTTGATTCCTCAGTCACTTCCCCGGTTACTCCCCCGGTATCTTCTCCCGTCACTTCCTCTGTCACCGCTTCAGTAACATCCTGAGATACACTGTCCGATGAAGTGTCAGACTCAGTTACTTTTTCCGCCTTAATCAAGGCTTCATGGTCAAAACCGGTATCTGTAAGCGAATCCCCTTTACTTCCGTGGGACTGCACCGCATAAATACTGTCACGGATCATGGATTCAAGAATCCCCAGCTTTTGTACCGACATCTCAAGAGAACTGTAGGTCTTAAAAACGGAATAAGGAGAATTATTGTCATTCCCCTGTACACTGAGAAGTATCACATAGTAGAACATTCCCGTAGCAGTAAATGCTGAAAATATTATATAAAACAATATATTATGTCTGGAAAAATATGAGAATTTAAAAATGTAAATAAGTGAAGCAGCCAGGATGATTATAAATATCAGAAACGGTACAATCTCTTTTATTACGCTTTCAAATATTGTACTTTTATAATCCAGAGCCTGATCTGCAACTCCGCCAGTAGCGGAAAGGGAAAAGAAATTGTTAAATACACTGCTGTATATTAGCTGAACCAGATAATACAGGACAAAAACAGACACAAAAACTGCTGACAGTATCTTACCCGGCAATTTAGGTAAAACACTGACAGCCAATCCTATCAAAGCACCAACGATAACCGCAAATAAAACCTTATTCAATATAAAGGCTCCGGTCATGCCAAATCTGGTAAAATGAAATATTAATTCTAAAGCAAGAAGAAAGACAATAAAAAAACCTTCTGGACTTTTTATTGTCTTTTCAATTCTTTCCCACATAGTAACAATAAATCCTTTGATTTAGAAAAGTATGTTTCTCCTGTTCTTAAGAAGAATAGCCCCATTTACAATATTAATTACTCCAAAAGTAATCCCCGCAATTATCAGCAATACACCGATGGCAATACTTCCGCCACCAACATTTTTAAGCATCTTATAAACCTTTTCCATAACTATACCTCCTTTACTCCATATTCTTCATAATATGCATCAAGTCTTGCTTTTAACTCATCATCAATTACATTTTTTTCAACAAGATAATCTATGATCTCATCCATAGAAACGATTGCGGCAGTTTCAAATCCGTAAAGATCCTTGATCTCCTCAAGAGCGCCTTTGCTGCCTTTTCCTCTCTCACATCTGTTGAGTGATACCATAAGACCTATAATCTCAACATTCCCCTGTGCCTTAACGATCGGGATTGTTTCTTCCATGGATTTACCTGAAGTTGTAACATCCTCTATAACAACTATTCTGTCCCCGTCTTTAATAGGGCTTCCCAGAAGTATTCCGGCATCACCGTGATCTTTTGCTTCCTTCCTGTTTGAACAGTATCTGATCTCTTTTCCGTAAAGCTTATCATATGCAATAGTAGTTGCAACCGAAATCGGAATACCTTTATAAGCAGGTCCGAATAATACATCAAAATCATCACCATATCTGTCATGTATGGCCTTTGCATAAAACTCACCAAGCTTACTTAACTGATAGCCTGTTATATAGAGCCCCGCATTCATAAAAAAAGGAGACTTTCTGCCACTCTTCAATGTAAAGTCACCGAATTTGAGCACCTTGCTCTCTAACATAAAATCCACAAACTCTTTTTTATACTGTTCCATGCTGCCTCCCTATTATTAAAGAAATGCCGTCCGGACTAATCTCAGACGGCATTATGATAGCATAATTTACATAATAATTCAATTATTTAGTACTTATCCACATGATAGTATTAACACTTCATCTCCATGATAGTATCAAGTATTTTATCGGATACTTCTTCCTTGGACATCATAGGAAGTTTTTTCATATCATCCCTTGTAATTATGGTAATTATATTTGTATCAACCTGATATCCTGCACCGGGTTCCTTCAGATTATTTGCACATATCATATCTGCATTCTTTTTCTCCAGTTTTTTACGGGAGTTCTCCAGCAGATTCTCTGTTTCCATGGAAAAACCGCATATTATCTGACCATCCTTTTTATTCTGACCGATGGTCTTAAGTATATCTTTGGTTCTTACCATCTCAACAGACATTCCCTGTCCGTCATTTTCACCCTTTTTTATCTTATTCTCAGCTGTAACCGCCGGCGTATAATCAGCAACGGCAGCTGACATAATGATAATATCAGCATCATCCGAAAATGATATCATGGCATTATACATATCTTCTGCGCTGACGGCATCGACTTTTTTTACACCCAAAGGCTGAGTGAGATTTACCGGACCGGAAACCAGTGTTACTTCCGCACCCCTTCTTGCCGCCTGTCTGGCCAGACTGTAACCCATCTTACCGGAAGAATGATTCGTAATGATTCTAATGGGATCAATGGATTCCTGTGTCGGTCCCGCATTTATAAGAACCTTTAATCCTGTCATATCTTTTTCATGAGATATGGCAAGGCAGACCTCTTCAACAAGCATTTCAGGTGTGGGCAGCTTTCCTTTTCCGTCATAACCACATGCCAGATATCCTTCTGCCGGTTCTATAATATGAAAACCATAATCCTTCAGTTTCTTTATATTATCCTGAACTATCCTGTTCTCATACATATGAACATTCATGGAAGGAGCTATGAGTATCGGACATGCAGCCGGAAGTACAGTTGTTGTAACCATATCATCCGCTATACCGTTAGCCAGCTTTCCTATTATATCCGCTGTAGCAGGCGCAATAAGTATAAGATCCGCATCCGTTCCGAGAGAAACATGAGGTACAAATACCTCATCATCGGGATCATCATCGAATACATCCGTGTAAACCTTATTCTTGGTAAGCACTTGAAAAGTCTCGGCAGTTATGATCTTTGTAGCATTTTCGGTCATAACAACATGGACATCTGCATGAAGCTTTGTCAGGGCACTTGCCACATCAGCCATTTTATATGCAGCAATGCCTCCGGAAATACCAAGTAAAATATTCTTTCCTTTTAACATAGTTTACCTCTTATACTATTTACATATCTTCAAGGGTTCCATGCTTCTCATATCTTGAAATTCTTGTAATATGATTCTGCTTATCCACAAATACAACCTTTGGCGGATTATCTTTAATCTCTGAAGGCTCCATCATACAATAGCTCATGATTATGATCTTATCGCCTACTGCTGCATACCTTGCAGCTGCACCATTCAGACAGATCATTCCCGATCCTCTCTCTCCGGCAATCACATAGGTCTCAAGTCTCATTCCGTTATCAATATTTGCTATCTGAACCTTCTCATATTCAACTATGCCACATGCATCCATCAGGTCCTCATCAATAGTTACGCTTCCAACATAATTAAGAGCTGCCTGTGACACTCTCGCTCTGTGTATTTTGCTTTTCAGGTAAAACGCCTGCATATCAGATTCCTCTTTCTTTCACTTAACATTATCCATCATAAAGTTATCGATCAGACGAACTTTATTATTTATCTTAACAGCTATAGCTACAAGGATATCTCCCTTTATCTCCTCGATACTCTCCATTGTAAGATTATTTACAACTTCAATATATTCGATATCGGCCATCGGTTCACTACTGATCAGCTCACGCATCTTTGATGCAACAGCTTCTGCACTTCTCTCGCCATCCTGAACCATCTTCTGTCCGAGAAATATAGCCTTACTGAGTACCAGAGCAGCTTTCCTTTCTTCATCATTCATATATGTATTTCTTGAGCTCATGGCAAGTCCGTCCTCTTCACGGACTATCGGGCATCCGACAATCTCAAGATTCATATTGAGATCCTTAACCATCCTCTTTATGACAGCCAGCTGCTGAGCATCCTTCTGTCCGAAATAAGCTCTGTCCGGAGACGCTATATTGAAGAGCTTGTTACATACTGTACAAACTCCTCTGAAATGAACCGGTCTCGAAAGTCCGCAAAGATGATTTGTCAGACCGTTCATATCTACAAATGATACAAAGCCGTCTTTATACATCTCTTCCGGTTCCGGATTAAATATAATATCAGCACCTGTTTTCTCGCAAAGATCGGCATCTCTTTTAATATCTCTCGGATAAGCTTCGAGATCTTCATTAGGTCCGAACTGGATCGGATTAACAAATACGGAAACTACTGTTCTGTCATTTTGCTCAACTGATTTTGCTATCAGTGACTGATGACCTGCATGAAGAAAACCCATTGTGGGAACAAGTCCCACGGTAAGCCCCTCACTTCTCCAGCCTTTTACTATAGCCTTTACTTCGTCAACTGTTTTTACGATTTTCATTAATCTTTCCTCCAACTCACTATCAGCCAAATGTCTTCTTCACTTCATCGAGTATCTCGGCGCTTATAGCATAATTATGCTCATCTGCAGGATAAGATCCGGCCTTAACCTCTTCATCATATGAAGCAAATCCGGCTTTGATAGCCTCACCGACATTTGCAAAATGCTTAACAAACTTAGGTTTATAATCACTGAACATAGCCAGCATATCAGCATATACCAGAATCTGCCCATCTGTTCCGGCGCCTGCACCTATTCCGATTGTAGGAATATCAAGCTTTTCAGTAACATATGCAGCAAGCTCTGCGGGAACACATTCGAGAACAACCGAAAATGCACCGGCTTCCTGTACAGCAAATGCGTCATCTAAAAGCTTCTTCGCAGATTCAAGATCTCTGCCCTGGGCCTTATATCCGCCAAAAGCATTAATTGACTGCGGAGTAAGACCGATATGTCCCATAACGGGAATATCAGCATTTACAATTGCCTTAATCTGATCAAATATCTTACGTCCGCCTTCAAGCTTTACAGCCTGAGCACGGCCTTCTTTCATAAGCCTTCCGGCATTTATAACAGCATCATAAACACTTGCCTGATATGACATAAAAGGCATGTCCGTAACAACAAGTGCATTCTCGGCACCTCTTGCCACAGCAGCGCTGTGATGTATCATATCCTCCATGGTAACCGAAACAGTATCCGGATAACCCAGCATTACATTTCCAAGCGAATCACCTACAAGAATACCGTTGATACCTGCGGCATCAACCATTTTTGCAGTTGAATAGTCATACGATGTAAGCATAGAAATTTTCTCACCCTTTTGCTTCATCTGCCTGAATGTAACTGTTGTGTTTTTCATAAAAAAATCCTCCTTATGTATTAAAGTAGACTCTCAATAGATGAGTAGTCTCTGTCAACATTTTTCCGCTTTGCAACTTCAAGTGTTTCAGCTGCAAGCTTTTTATATAGTTCCCTGTCGGAATCGGATAAAACCTCTAAATGTTTTATTATAGTCGAGGTATCTCCTCTTTCCACGGGACCTGTAAGCTGTTTAAAAGGTCCATTTTTGGCAGCGCCTTCTGCATTTCCGAGGAAAAGTCCCTTAAGCGCCATTTCAGCATTTTCAGGAGAAAAGCCACACTCTTCAAGGAGTCTGATGGCTGTTCCGTAAATACCGCATACAAAATTACTGGCAAATACCGATGCCGCATGATATTTCGGCTTACTCTCAGCACTGATCACGCCGACATGAAGGCCAAGACCTTTGTAGAATTCAACTATCTCACCAAGGTAATGATGGGAACCTTCAATAGTAATAAATGCATTAATAAAACTTTGATAAGAAGTCAGCTTATCACTCACTGCAAAATTCGGATGTATGGAATATCCATATATCTTATTTTCCGAATTATCAAAAACTGTTGATGAAAGCGCCCCGCTGGTATGGCATATGATCTTATCCGTCAGATCATATTTATTATCAATTTCACGAAACACCTCACTGATCGCATTATCACTCACGGTAAGATATATACAGTCACTGTCCGAAATCAGCTTACCCGGATCATCATAATAGCGGGTATCCGTAAAATGTGCTGCTTCCTCAGCATGCTCTTTTGTTCTGCTGTAATACCCCGAAACATTTGCGCCGTGATCGGTCATAAATCTTCCCAGTGTATATCCGACTCTTCCGGCTCCGATAAAACCAATCCTCAAAACAAATCACCCCTCTTAATATACTTAATGACACTGTAATTGTAAAGCTAATTAATACTCTTTAAACTAAAATAAGTTTCGATCAGATCATTTATCTCATCATAATTTCTTTTAATTATTTTTTCTCCCAGAACCTCAAGAAATTCCATATCATCATTAACATATTCATTTGCGGAGATTGCATCGAAGATGTCATCTATCA
This sequence comes from uncultured Clostridia bacterium, assembly GCA_946610715.1. Classification (GTDB taxonomy): domain Bacteria; phylum Bacillota; class Clostridia; order Lachnospirales; family Lachnospiraceae; genus Eubacterium_Q. Next base: position 7,663 of record CAMOCO010000017.1, read on the forward strand.
TGGCATCATTTTTTTCCTCCACATAGGATCTTAGCTTTTTGAGATCTTCAATATCTATTATTCTGTCAGGGATCTTCCCGTCCTCAGGCATTTCAGCTTCAATCTTCGCATCATCAGGTTTTTCAGTTTCATTTTTCGTATCATCAGTCTTTTCAGCTTGAACTTTCGATACGTCACTTTCTTCAGACCTTGACTTCTTTACAGATACGGTATGCTTCTCCGAATACTCCTTATCTGTCATACCCTTTTGTTCGATCATGAAATCGAAATATTCCTTGATGCTGTCAATAACTACCTGCAGCGAACTGAGCATCATTTCAAAGTTTTCATTCACATAATCCTTATCACCAAGGTTGATAGCATTTTCAATTCTGAGAGTGATCTCGGAGCATTCCGCAGCTCCCATATTCTGGCAGCCTGTTCTGATATTATGAATTCTTGATCTAAAGCCTCTGAAGTCCTCATCATACTTCTTTCTCAGATCATTTATTGCATCCTTATTCTGTTCAAAGAATGTAGCAAGGATTCTGTTATAAACTTCTATACTTCCACCGATCCTGTCAAGAGTTTTAACCACTTCAAAATGATTCTCCAGCTTCTTAAGTCCCTCACTGTATCTTGACTCAGTCATATATTGTTTTACATCATTTGTCCTGAACTTGATAAGATCATTATCAAGAAACTTAACCATTACCGATGCAAGAGTCATCAGATCAAAAGGCTTGACAACCACTTCGGTAAATCCGGCTTCCGTAAGTTCGTCCCTGTCCTTAAGCAGAGCATCTTCGGAGAGACCTATTACCGGTATATTCTTATACCTTTCACCGGACAGATCCCTTATCTCATGAAGTGCGTCTATTCCATTCATAACCGGCATGGCTATATCCATGAAAATGATATCATAATCATTATTCATTACCATATCGATAGCCGATATACCGTTGGATGCCACATCGCATTTCATTTCAAGTCTGGACAGTACTCCCAGAGATACATCCCTTCCCAGGTCGGAATCATCAACAAGAAGCGCCTTCACATCAGGTGTCCATAGTCTCTCAGCTTCCTCTCCGGATATTCTGTCATCATTTCTGTCAGATGCAAGAACCGGATTGGTATCATTATCGGGTCGCTTCTGATAAAGGGTCAGAGTAAATGTGGTTCCTGCGCCGCTGGTACTTTCAACATCTACCTCAGCATCGATAATATCAGCCAGCTTCTTGGCAATGACAAGGCTGATACCACTGCCCTGATAACCAACCGAAGACTTGGACTCATTTATATAATAAATCTCAAATAAATGCTCCATCCTCTCATCCGACATTCCGATACCGGTATCTGAAACACTGAACGAGAGTCTTTCCATGTTTTCATCAGCATCCTCATCAGGATTTTTATAGCTGTCTACTGTAAGAATTATGGAGCCTTCCTTGGTAAACTTGCATGCATTATCCAGTATAATATTCAGGATGGCTTTAATCTTATCAAAATCTCCGATAAGAATATCCGGAATATTATCGCCCAGATCAACAAGGAATTTGATGGGCTTATCATAGAGAACATTCATCATTTTATCCGAGAGGTCACATATAAGCGTTGTGAGCGAATATGCCTCATCATTTCTTGTAACGCTTCCGGACTCAAGCTGGGCAAGCTGAATGGTCTCGTCAACACGCCCGATAACATCATTTCCCGTATCAACTATGGAACGTAGATTCTCTTTATCATCATCATTTATATCAGATTCACTCATCAGCCTTTTTGCAGTGGCAATGATAGCATTTACTGGAATCTTGATCTCGTTACTCATATTTGCCAGGTAGTCGGTCTTGGCGGTATTTATCTTAATGGCCGATTCATGCTCCTGAGCCAGATTTCTCAGCTCCTGATCCTTACCCACAACCTGGGTTTTGGTTTTCATCAGGTTATATATGAAAAGAAACATTATAAGAAGGAGAACAGAAAGCAGTCCGACACGAACACTGGTCTTCTCGAAAAATCCGGTTTCTTTATTAATTATAAAGGTTATATTCTGTTCAGTCTCAATGCCGTCACCGTTTACAGCACTGGCAGTAAAGGCATATTTGCCGCCATCGAGGTTGGTATATACCGCCTGGAGGCTATCATTTCCCGTAAGGACAACCTCCGCATTGTCGAAGCCGTTAAGCATATATCTTACGGAAATATTATCTCTGTTATTATAACTGAGCACTGAAAAAGTAATGCTTATCCTCTGGGTATCCGCAGGAACAGTCAGCTCTCCGCCGATCTGATCAAAGTAATATATCTTGCCGTCCACATCAACCTCAGAAATGTTCAGTTTCGGAGCTACATTATTTATATAATAATTGTTGGTATCAAAAGTAAGTATACCTGAATCGCAGCAAAGATATATGATACCGTTTTCATCCATAACAGATCCGGAATATATATTGATCTTCTTGCTGAGTCCGTCGCCTGTTGAAAAATAGCGTTCCGAAAGCCCGGCAGTTCCAAGCAGTTCATCTTCTGTTGTACCCAGAAGTCCTTTCGAACCGATAATCCATACCTTATTATCCCTGATGATCAGGTCATATATATTATTTGAAAAATCGATATTATTTATGGTTCTATACGTCTCATCATAATATGACAGACCATTATCGGTACCGAACCATATTCCGTTGGTACCCTTTGCAATTGATGAAATGACATCAGATGACAGTCCGTCTTCACTCTTTATATTTTCGATTTTATCTTTACTTATAATGTAAAGACCTCCACCTTCAGAACCTGCCAGAAGTACATTATCTTCCCTTTCATAAAGTGAGATAATATCAGGATAATCAATTCCCTGCTCGATTCCGTATCCTTCTTCTATAGTTCCGTCGGAACCTACTATATATACGCCCGCTTCAGTACCGATTGCAATTCTTCCGTCTGATAACTCATAGGTGCAGTTAACCATATTTGTAGGCAGTCCCGAAAACCTGTCAAAAGTTTTAATTGAACCGCTTGCATCATAGTATACAACACCGAATCTCCTGTATGTACTGAGCCATAGATTTCCCGAAGAATCACATAGAATATCCTTTATACCGGCATTTCCGATAAAATCAATCAGATTTTTTATTTTTTCATCATTTACAAAACTGTTATTTTCATCAAGTACTACAAGGCCGTCGTCTGTACCGATAAATTTTAACTTACCTTTAAATGTCACGCAGTTTGTGGAATTTTCCGGTATGGCATATCTGTTATTAAAATCACTGAACTTTCCCTTTGCCATATAAAGAAGTCCGCTTCTCTTGGAAGACATCCATATATTTCCTTCATAGTCCACTATCATGCCGGAAATGTAATCATCGATCGTAAGACCGCTTATGGGGATAAATTCTCTTTTCTTATTAATATATCCCACGCCGTTATCAGAGCATATATATACTCTCTCATTAGAAGGGAAAATATAATTTATACCCTCTTTTATATAATTGATTGTTTCAATACTATCAATATCCCGAAATGCCAGCATCTCACTACCGATCGTACCAACATATACATTTCCGTCCGCATCGGATGCTATAGTGGATAGCTCATATCTGGTATAATCAGACGAAGAAACTTCTTTATAATTATTTTCAGAATCCAGCCTGAATATCCTGTTACCGTTATAGATACCAAAGATACAGTCGCCGGCCAGAGTGATTCCTTTTACATTATGCTTCGCAAGATCCTCATTACGCACAAGTGAGCGGGAGTCCTCATTTACAGTATAAACTCCGTAAGGACTCGCAACGTAGATAGTGCCGTCCGCGCCCTCACAAACCTCATTTACTGCTTTAACACCGTTATAGTATTCATTTGAAAAATGAACTATATCATTTCCTTTTATATAAAACAGGCCGTAATTATTTGTACAAACCCAGAGACGTCCACGGGAATCCTGGAAAAGGTTATTGATAAAATAAACATCCGCCTTCTCTGTATCCCACAGATTATAAATCTTAAATTCTTTTCCGCCAAAGCGGTAAAGTCCGCCGTCAGTACCTACCCAGATATATCCGGAGCGGGTCTGATATACACAGTTTACCTCATTGCTGCCCAGACCATTATCCTGATTAAATACTATCTGTCTATATCCTGATGGAATAGACGAATCCGCTTTAACCCGGACAATCTGAAAAAGGCATGTGATGACACATGCCATTATCAGTATTATTCTGCTCAGATTTTTAAATGATCTGTTCATATACAAGTTTTATGCCTCTTTAAGAAATGCCTCATATCCTTTTTCTGTTTCGAATATATCAGCTTTTGATGTGACTTCCCATGGAGCATGCATATTAAGAACAGCTACTCCGCAGTCAATAACTTCCATACCATATAATGAAAGAATATATGCTATGGTTCCTCCGCCGCCTATATCAACTTTACCAAGTTCAGCAGTTTGATAGAATATCTTATTCTTTTCCAAAATCGCGCGAAGCTTTCCGATATATTCAGCATTTGCGTCATTTGAACCGGATTTTCCTCTTGATCCGGTAAATTTATTAAATACCATACCTCTTCCGAGATATGCCGAATTCTTCTTTTCAAAATTTGAAGCATAAAGGGGATCATATCCCGCACTTACATCAGATGAAAGCATGCAGGAATTGGCAAGGCATCTTCTGAGAGATAATGAACTCTTGTAGCCTGCAAGCTCCAGGATTTCAGCAACAGTATTCTCAAAGAATTTTGACTGCATTCCCGTCGCACCAACAGAACCTATTTCTTCCTTATCTACAAGAAGTGTACAGGAAGTCTTCTTTACACTTTCAACTGCAAGCTGTGCATACAGAGATGTAAATGCACATACCTTATCGTCCTGACCATATCCGATGATCATGGATCTGTCAAAGCCCAGATCTCTCGGCTTGCCTGCCGGAACTATTTCCAGTTCTGCAGATATGAAATCTTCTTCTTCAAATCCATATTTACTCTTAAGGATATCAAGAACCATCGATGTAACAAGGCTGCCTTTTTTAGGTTTATTCTCTTTTGAGTCAGCACTGCCTTCTTCATCTTTCTTAGTCTTTTTATCGATCACTATAGGTCGTGAACCGATAAGCAGATCAAGATTCTCACCTTCTACAGCCTTTGCTGCGGTCTTTGCCATCTGGTTCTGCGCCAGATGAATCAGTATATCTGTCACACAGAAAACAGGATCATCTTCATCTTCACCCACAACTATATTTATCACCGTACCGTCGGTTTTAACAACAACACCATGGATTGCAAGAGGAAGCGTCACCCACTGATATTTCTTAATACCCCCATAATAATGGGTATCAAGAAATGCCAGATCACTGTCTTCATATAACGGATTCTGCTTTACATCAAGTCTTGGAGAATCAATATGTGCACCCAGAATATTCATTCCTTTTTCAAGGTTCTCAGTTCCGATATTGAAAAGCGCAACAGTCTTCCCCATACATACAGAATAAATCTTGGAACCGGCCTTTAAAGTCTTTTTGCTTTTAATAGCTTCTTCAAGTGAGATATATCCGGCTTCTCTTGCCTTCTCAACAATAAACTTAGTTCCCTCACGTTCAGTCTTACCTTTTATAAGATAATCCTTATACTCTTCACAAAGCTTATCCAGCTTTTTAACATCTTTGGGCTTATAAGAAAGCCATGCATTTTTACGTTCCATTTTTCACCTCGCAAGTTCTGAAACTGTTTCCGATAATATATCGAAAGCCTTATCTATATCTGCCTTTGAAACTATAAGTGGCGGAATCATCCTTATAACCCTGGGATTAATTGCGGTAAGAAGAAGTCCTTTATCACCTGCATTATGTTTTACATCAAAAGCAATATCCTTCTCAAATTCAACACCAACAAGAAGTCCCATTCCGCGGACCTCCCTGATACCCGGAAGAGCTTTCAGCTTATCCATGAAGTAATCTCCCATTTCACGGGCATTTTCCGGAAGCTTCTCCTTTATTATTTCCTTAATCTCCGCACACGCTGCCGCAGCACAAACGGGATTACCGCCAAAGGTTGTACCATGTGCTCCTGCACCAAATGTACTCATAACCTTCTCGGAAGCACATATTCCGGCTATAGGCATACCGCCTCCGAGTGCTTTAGCCATTGATACAATATCCGGTTTAACTCCGTAACGCATATATGCCATCAGATCACCTGTACGTCCCCATCCGGTCTGTACCTCATCAAACAGAAGAAGCATCTCCTTTTCGTCACAGAGCTTCCTGAGCCCCTGCAGAAATTCGGGCGTTGCAGGATACACACCGCCTTCACCCTGAACAGGCTCAACCATGATAGCAATAGTATCTTTATCACAGGCATCTTCAAAGGATTTCAGATTATTAAATTCTGCAAAAGAAAATCCCGGAACAAAAGGAGTAAAACCATTTGTCAGCGCCGTATTCGGCTGTCCGGTAGCCGCAAGTGTAGCCATGGTTCTTCCGTGGAAAGACATAGTTGCTGTAACAATCTTATATCTGTCCGGTCCATAATTATCAATGCCGTATTTTCTGGCAAGCTTGATCATAGCCTCATTTGCCTCAGCTCCGGAGTTCTGATACTGGAATTTATCCATACCGATATTTTCACAAATAAGCTTTGCAAGCATAGTCTGAGGAATTGTATAGAAATAATTTGAAGCATGAATAAGTGTTTCTGCCTGTTCCTTAATTGCCTCAACTACAGCCTTGTTGCAATGTCCGGTTGCATTAACAGCTATGCCTCCTATGAAATCCAGATACTCTCTTCCATCAGCATCCAGAAGATACATTCCGTCACCCTTTTCGGCAACTATATCATACCTTTTCATAAGGCCTTCATTTAAATATTTATGAGCAGTTTCTATAAGCTCTTCGCGTGTCATTCCTGTATCCTTTAGTTCCATAATGCCTCCTTTAATCCGAACTCTGACATATTAGAAGATTATAACACTAATTATTTATAACTTCAATTCTATGAAACTATATGACTAAAATTATCAAACTGCATATTGCGAGTTATAAAGTTCGAAATAGAACCCTTTCTTTTCCAGCAGTTCATCATGATTTCCCTGTTCGATGATATTACCATCCTTCATTACAAGTATCAGATCCGCACTTTGAATTGTAGACAGTCTATGTGCAACTATGAAGCTTGTTCTGCCCTCCATCATCTTCGCAAAGGTTTTCTGAATTCTTATCTCAGTTCTTGTATCAATGGAAGAAGTTGCCTCATCAAGGATCAGCATCGGAGGAAGACTCAGCATAACTCTGGTGATGCATAGAAGCTGCTTCTGTCCCTGCGAAAGAATGCCGCCATCTTCGGTAAGTTCCGTATCATAGCCTTTCGGAAGACGTCTGATAAAACTATGAGCGTGCGTCAGCTTAGCTGCAGCGATTATCTCCTCATCTTTAGCATCCGGTTTTCCGTAAGCAATATTCTCTCTCACTGTTCCGGTTTTCAGCCAGGTTTCCTGAAGTACCATTCCGTAATTACTGCGCAGACTCTTTCTGGTGACCTTTCTTATATCATTTCCGTCCACCAGAATCTTACCGGAATTTACATCATAGAACCTCATTAAAAGATTAATCACCGTGCTCTTACCGCATCCGGTAGGCCCAACTATGGCAATCCTTTTGCCGCAGGCAACCTTCAGATTAAAATCCGTGATCAGTTTTTTATCGGGAACATAAGAGAAATAAACACCTTCTATATCAACCTGCCCCTTTATATCAGTAAGCTCCGGCATATCCTTGTCTGATATTTCCGGTTTCTCGGCAAGCATTTCGAATACTCTTGAAGCACAGGCAACAGCATTCTGTAGCTCAGTCATCACTCCCGATATCTCATTAAAAGGCTTGGCATACTGTGTTGCATAACTGAGAAAAACCGTAAGCTGCCCCACAGTCAGCACTTCTCCTATTACGGAAAATGCACCAACGATTCCTACTCCCGCATATACTATATTGTTAACGAATCTGGTTCCCGGATTTGTAAGGGAGGAGATAAATGTAGCCTTCACCGATGCTTTAGCAAGCTTTTCATTTAGTACATTAAAACGCTCCTCAGCCTCCCTTTCATAGGAAAATGCCTGAACCACTTTCTGATTTCCAACCATTTCATCCACAAGTCCGGTTATCTCACCGCGGGCCTCCGACTGACTCTTAAATAGTTTAAAACTCTTCTTTGCCAGCCAGGACGCAAATATAAGTGAAATAGGCGTAAGAAGTATGACCACCAGACTGATTCTCACATTAACAGAAAACATAAATATAACCGTACCGATTATGGTAATAACTCCGGTAAAAAGCTGCGAAAATCCCATGAGGAGTCCGTCAGCAAACTGATCAATATCCGCAACAACCCTTGATACTACATCACCGTAGCTCTTTCCGTCGATATAGCTGAGAGGAAGACTCTCCATATGATTAAATGCATCAGTCCTTATATCTCTGACGATATTATAAGTAATCTTATTATTGAATACTGACATTATCCACTGAGTTACAGCTGCTGCCGCTATAACTATAAACATTTTACGGATTATGGACATGACAGCATCTATATCAACATTACCTTTTCCGATAATCTTATCTATAGCACTTCCCGCAAGTATCGGAAGGTACAGCTGCATGATAACCGTTATTGCAGCAGCAATAAGGGAAATAACAACATAAAATAAATACTTCTTTATATATGAAAAAATCTGTTTATAAGTACTTTTCATGATGCCTCCTTTCCCGTCATCTGAGAATTACAGATTTCTCTGTAGACTTCACAGTTTTTAAGAAGTTCATCATGGCTTCCTATTCCGGCAATTCTTCCATCATCCATAACTATTATCTTATCGGCATGCATAATAGATGATGCACGCTGTGACACAATAAATACAGTCATCCCCTCTGAAAACGTCTTGATATCTCTTCTAAGTGCTGCATCCGTCGCATAATCCAGTGCCGATGAGCTGTCATCAAGGATAAGGATCTCAGGCTTTCTGACAAGCGCTCTTGCGATAGTTATTCTCTGCTTCTGTCCGCCTGACAGATTTCTCGCACCCTGATTGATCAGAAACTCTATTCCGCCCTCCTTTTCCTCAACGAATTGAAGAGCCTGAGCAACCTTAAGGGCATTTTTCACATCATCATCAGATGCATCCTTATTGCCCCATCTTACATTCTCGGCAATAGAACCTTTAAAAAGTACAGCCTTCTGGGGAACTATTCCTATCTTGTTTCTAAGCTCATTTAGGCTATATTCTCTCACGTTCCTGCCGTCAACCAGTACATTCCCCTCAGTAGCATCATAAAATCTCGGAATAAGATTTATAAGTGATGATTTTCCCGAACCTGTACCGCCGATAATTCCGATGGTTTCGCCCGGCATGGCACTGAAGGTTACATTATCCAACGAATTATCACCTGATTCATTATAATTAAGTGCCACATCATCAAACTCTACCCGCGGCACTCCAGCACCGGCCTCAGCACCTCCCACGGCAGAACCACCATCAGTATCTACCGCAGCAGAACCACCATCATTACTTACCACAGCAGAACCGTCCGCAGCAGAACCGTCTGCAGCATCGGAAACCGACGGCTTAATATCGAATATATCATTAACCCTGTTGGCACAGGCAACGGATTTTGTCATTGTAATAATAAGATTAGCCAGCTTCACCAGCTCCACAAGAATCTGGGACATATAATTAACAAGTGCTATAACCTGCCCCTGGGTAAGATTTCCCGCTTCAACCCTGAGTCCGCCTTTATAAATAATAGCTGCAATACCAAGATTTACGATTACAAGAGTAACCGGGTTCATAAGTGCAGAAAGCCCTCCTACTCTCAGCTGTTCATCCCTTAGATCTCTCGCTGCTTTTCCAAATTCATCAATTTCCTTTTCCTGCCTGTTAAAAGCTCTGACAACTCTTACACCAACCAGACTTTCCCTTGTGAGAAGCGTAACCCTGTCAAGTCTGCTCTGTACCTTTTTATATAAGGGCAGACTGCCATATGTCACGAAACATACAACAATTGTAAGAAGCGGCAGCACTATACAGAATATAAGAGCAATTCTCGTATCCACAGTAAATGCCATAATAAGCGCTCCGAACACGACAAACGGTGATCTGAGAAGCAGTCTCAGTATCATATTCACTCCATTTTGGACCTGATTAACATCGTTTGTCATTCTGGTGATCAGAGTCGATGCACCGATTTTATCAATTTCCTTATATGACAGGCTTTCAATATGTTTAAAGAGTGCAGCTCTCAGCTTACGGCCAACACTAATAGCCGCAACTGCAGAAAAATACTGTGCAGTCACGGAAAATGCAAGCCCAACTACCGCAAGTAATACAAGAAGTCCACCCATAAAAAATGTATGCCTGATATCCAATACCGCTATACCCTTATCGATCATACTTGCAACAACAAGCGGTACAAATAATTCAAATAATGCTTCGAGCATTTTAAAAAGCGGCGCGAGTACGGCCTGCAGACCATGACCCTTTAAAAATCGGAACATCTTAAACAATGTAAATTCACCTCATATCAAATTCTGAAATCATTAATCTTACATAAAATATACTTGTAGATAATATATGACATACGGATTTTTGACCCATATGTCATTATATACGAACCAGTCGATATTTCAAACTATATATCTTACCTATCCCATAAATAATTACAAATTTTATAATTCATAAAAATTATTGCAATCAAATCATATTACTTGTACAATAAAACAGTTTTTAAAAGCAAAATAAGTTACAATCTGATGTCAATAAAGAATTAAAAAAATAGGAAATAACAAATGAATAAGTCAGAACGGCACACGCAATTAACTCATTCCCTGATTCTTCTTATTACTGCAATTATATGGGGCACTTCCTTCGTGGCACAATCCGCAGGAATGCAGCTGGTAGCACCCATTATATATAACTGCATAAGAATGCTGCTTGGAGGGCTGGTATTAATACCCATAATAATTATAAGAAACATTATACTCAAGAAACACGGGAAACCTGAAATAAACACCCGCATTTCAATCAAATACGGGATCGGTGCAGGTATCATACTTTTCATAGCAAGCAGTCTACAGAATGTAGCAATGATAAATACCTCCGCAGGAAAAGCCGGTTTTATGACAGCATTCTACATAGTCCTTGTTCCTGTTGTGGGTATATTTATAAAAAAGAAAACCACCATGCTGACCTGGTTCAGCGTATTTATAGCACTGGTGGGATTATACTTTCTTTGTATAGGCAGAGATAATGAATTTATATTTGAGCCATCAGATATTCTTCTGATTGGCTGTGCTCTATTCTTCTCATTTCATATTCTATATGTAGATACAGTAAGTAAAAAAATTGACGGACTGACATTATCCTGTACGCAGTTTATAGTTACGGGGCTTATCAGCATTCCTTTTATATATATTGTAGATGTACTGATTCTCCATATGCCGGTTTCATTCGAAGCAATAAGCGCCGCCCGGTGGCCTATAGCATATTCCGGATTCATGAGCTGCGGCGTTGCATATACACTTCAGGTAATCGGTCAAAAAGGAGTAAATCCAACTCTTGCTTCTCTTATAATGAGTCTTGAGTCAGTAGTATCCGCCATTTCCGGACTTCTGATACTGAAACAGCACCTTACAATGGATGAAACCATTGGATGCATCATAATGTTTGGTGCCGTGATTCTTGCTCAGATTCCATACGAGCCCGGCAAATCCAAACACTAATTTACTTAAAATAACGGGTAACACTCAGATTTTTCTAAGTGTTACCCGTATTTTTTATTTTTGTTTAATTAATCCGGTCTAAAATGTTCCGGTTTTAACTGATCAGCCCTCATCTTCATCCTTATCATTATTATCATATCCTGAACCTGATGTCTTCTTCTTTACAAAGAATATCACACAGATAGCAGCGCCTGCTATAAGCAGTACTATGACAAAGAGTACTATCGGATTCTGATCGCCTGTAACCACATTTGTTCTGTGATGTGACTCAGTGGTTCTCTGGGTTGTTGACTGAGTAGTTATTTCGGTTGATGCCTGGGATGTTCTCTCAGTTGTTGTTTCAGTAGTATTCTCAGTTGTACTCTCGGTTGTATCCTCAGTCGTTATCTCTTCCTTCGCATCCATCATTGTGATACTGATACGATTCTTGTCAGCTTCATTCGCTGCTGCAGTTTCAGAAACTGTAAACTCAATCGGATCTGCAACTAAATATCCTTCAGGAGCAGCAACCTCAATCAGCTTATAAGTCATACCATTCTTCAGAACTCCGGAAAGAACATATGCTTCCTTGGTTGATGACCATTCAGCAACTGTATTACCACTATTATCAACAATTTTGAGCTGTGCTCCCATAAGAGCATTACCACTCATATCTGTCTTAAGGAACTCTGCTTCAACCTGTGGCTCAAGCCATGTGATAGTTCCGTCGTCATTCATTTTGGCTGTTCCGTTGCCGTCATTAAATGAATTTGTATCAAATTCAACCTCACCCTTATCATTTACAATGAATTTAATGTTGATCGGTTTTTCAGATACATAATATCCATTCGGTGAGACACGTTCTCTTACTTCATACTCAACTTCCGTAAGAACGCCCTTAAATTCAACTACTCCATCCTTATCTGTAACCGCTGAAGCAATCTTAACCGACTCTTCACCTGTTTCCTGTTTTCTATACAGATCATATGTCGAACCAGGAAGCTTCTGATTTGGTTTGGATTCATTTACCTTAACCATCATTATATCAGTACGGTAATGATCATTAATAAGGATCTTTGTAGCGTTATTTCCTTCTGCATCTGTGAGTCCGGCAAATTCACCATCATCAACAACTGCATAGTAAACTGTGTCATCCACTTTATAGTCTTCAGGTGCCGAAACTTCTACTACAGCATATCTGCCCTTAGGAAGCTTTTCGAATATAACCTTACCTGCATTATTTGAAGTTGCAGTATACTCTTTGGCACCGTCAACCTTGACACCATTTTCATCTACCTGATATGCCTTAAATGCCACTCCGCTTATTGCAGAAACCTCATTCGGGTCAGCTATTTCGCTGCAGCTTTCAACTGCCGCATAACCTTCCTTGGTAAATCCGAATACGGTTATATCATCTTCTACAAGCAGATATGTCTTTCCATTTTCAGTTACTGACGGTGTAGTTGTTCTACTATCAATCTTGCCATACTCATCAAGTATAAATGTTGTATCTGTTGTAAGCTTATAACCATCCGGAGCAACTGTTTCACGAAGTGTAAATACCTCACCTGTCTTAAGTCCTGTTACACAATGTCCTTCACTGCTGTCGTCCGATACCCATTCATCAACTACTTTTCCTTTTTCATCAAGTATCTGAATTGTAGCTCCCGGAACTTCTTCCTCACCTGTAACATCAGTCTTCTTAATATAAACCTCAGTCATATCATCTTCTATAAGAAGTACATCTTCATCAGATACCGTTGTTGTTGTCTTAGACTTATCTATATTTCCTTCTTCATCAAGTGTAAATGTGGTATCTGTAGTTACTTTATAACCATCCGGCGCAACTGTCTCAGACAGTGTATAAGTCTTACCCGGTTTCAGATCAGGTATTCTAACCTCATGCGGTTTATCAGATGATATCCATTCTTCTACAACTTTGCCTGATTCATCCTTAAGCTGAATAGTAGCTCCCGGTAATTCTTCTCCGGCTCCTGTTTCAACCTTAGAAATCTTCAGCATCTTGGCGGTGTCTTCTACGAGAAGTCTGCCTGTTTCATTATCATATCCGGTAGTTGTATCATCAGTATTTACCTTACCATTTTCAACTACAATTGTTGTTTCACTTGCAATGTCATAACCATATGGTGCAAATGTCTCGCAAAGCGTGTAAGTTCCATTATAATCAACCTTAACCTCATATGGCTTATCACTTGATGTCCAATCAGCAATTACCGTATCAGTACTATCCTTAAGCTGAAGCTTAGCACCAGGAAGTTCCTTACCTGTAGCTGCATCGATCTTCCTGAC
>CAMOCO010000018.1 GCA_946610715.1 uncultured Clostridia bacterium
CAAAGGGGGAAATGAAAAGTGGGATTATTTGACGGAAAAAGTCCGTTTGATACAAACGGAGACGGAAAACTCAGTGCTTCGGAAAAAGCGGCAAGAGATTCTTATTATGTTCATATGCTTGGGGAGATGGGAAATAAAAAATCCGAGGGCTTTAATGAAAAAAAGGAATTCTTTGATAAGCTCATCGAAGCCGGTCTGGATGTAAAAGAACTTGAGTGGATGGAAGAAGATAAAAGAAAAGAGGCACTACTGGGCGCGGGAATCAGTCCGGACGAGTGGGAAATGTATATGTTCTGACCTTTGCACTCTTAATTAAATTTTAAGCTTTTCAAAACAAACTCTATAGGATTTATGTGCTATAATACCGAGTATTCGTTACAGAAATATAAATACTATAAAGAAGGAAGGTTTAAGATTTATGAAGAGCAGGGTAAAAAAATATGCGGGAAAGAGACTTCTCGCAGGTGTTCTTGCTGTGTCAATGCTTTTGGGAGCTGTTGGCTGCGGCAAAGGAAAGGATAAGTCAGAATCAGGTGATGGCAGCGGTTCCGGTACGGAAGCAACAGTTGACGTAAAGAACTGTACCTTTGAGCAGGATTCTGATTTTTCATTTGACGGATCACTCGGGTTAGTTTCCAAATCAGTTAAAGTAGGTGACAATATAGTTCTGTTATCGCAGTCATATCAGGGAGATACGGATGAGGTTCCGGCTTCCGAAGGAAATGCGGAGGATATGCTTGCATCAGAGGGGGATGCATCTTATCTGTCGGAAATATATGTAATGCCGGCTTCAGGTGGTGAAACAAAAAAAATCTATGAAGTGAGCAAAGATTATTATGTGGATAACATGACTACATCCGGTGATAATATTGCGCTTCTCGTTACCAATGAAAAAAAGCATGAGCTGAGAACCATCGACCTCAGCGGAAATGAAGTGGCAAGTGTAAATCTGGCCGCAGTATATAAAAACAGTACAAATCAGTATGTGTCTGCAATAAAGGTTACAGATGACGGAGATATTGTGGCTGTAACGGAGCAGAATATTGTAGTTCTTGGAAGTGACGGATCAGAGAAGAAAGTCATTCCGTTCTCGGATTATCTGATGGGAATTACGTTCTCCAAAGATGGAAAACTACTTGTTTTCGGGTACGGGGATTCTTATAAAACCGAAGCTACGGAAATTGATACTAAGACATGGGAGCTTGGCGAAAAATATCCGATCAATGTTATGTATCTTAATTCCTCTGACGCAGTTCAGCAGGGCTTTGGAGATTATGATTTCTTCTATATGGGGGATGATGGCCTGTACGGATATAAGCTGGCGGATAAATCGGATGTTAAGCTTTGCGATTTTAATGCGTCCCTCATAGATACATCAGTTATGAACCAGTGCATTGTACTTGATGATGAACACTTTATTCTGTCGGGAATTGATTATTATACCGAAACCTCACAGATAGAGGCTTTCAAAAAAGTAGATCCTTCCAATGTTACAGAGAAGAAGGTTCTTAAGCTTGCGACTATTTATGCCGGAAGTTCACTTAAACAGAGTGTAATTGACTTCAACAAAAAACATACCGATGTCAGAATTGATATTGTGGAATACATGAATGAAGAAGATCCGGTCGCTAAGTTCAGTGCTGATATTTCATCCGGAAATACACCTGATTTATATGATGTTTCCAACGGAATAGGAGATATGTCACTGACTCAGGCAGTACAGAAGGGAATGCTGGAGGATCTTACTCCGTATATTGAAAAAGATGATGAAATTTCAGAAGATGATTTTATCGACAGTGTTATAAATGTTTCAAAGATTAACGGAAAACTGTATTATATAGGCACATCCTTCGGAATCAACACACTTCTTGCAAGTAAGGATGATGTAGGTGATATGGAGGGCTGGACCTTCCAGGATCTTAAGAAACTTGTAGACTCAAAGCCCGAAGATGTTCGTCTGTTTGAGGACAATAGCAAGAGTACTATTCTGGATTATTTCCTGTATACATGTATGGCAGAATTCGTTAATTGGGAAACAGGAGAGTGTAAATTTGATTCGCAGAGTTTCAAGGATGTGCTTGAAATGGCAAACAGAGGCAGCTCAGATGAAGCTCAGTACTCTATGGATATGAATTATTTGGAAGATATCAGGACCGGTAAACAGCTTTTCCTTATCGGGGTTATAACACCGGATCTGTGGCCGCTCTATAATAAATTATTCGATGATAAAGCGGTCTGCATAGGATATCCGAATCAGGATAAGGAAGGTATATATGCCCAGATTTTCGGATCGGTGGCTATGTCTACATCCTGCGCTGACAAAGATACGGCATGGGAATTTATCAAATTCAATGCTTCAAGAGAACAGCAGGGTAAAAACTATAACGGCGATTCTGAGGGAATGCCTACCAGAAAGGATATCTTTGAATTATATCTTAAAGCTAAAGCTGCGGATAAAGAATATACAGATGAGTTTGGAAATACCATCAAACCGGCTAATGGCTCATATGGAATGGGATCGGTCACGGTTGATATGAAACCGATGACCGCTGAAGAAGAAAAACAGTTTCGCGCATTGACAGACAGGATAACCAAGGTATGGGAATATGACGGCAAACTTATAGAGATAGTTAATGAAGAGAGTAAGGCTTATTTTGCAGGCGAAAAGAGTATAGATGAGGTTACAGCGACCATACAGAACAGAGCATCAACCTATGTGGAAGAAAGCAGGTAGTTAACAGAGTTAAAGCACTAAGCGGGGGCTGAGATGAGAGAAGGTTACCATGACGCGGTATATTCACTGTTTACATCAACCAGAATTTTTACAATGCACCATCATATTGATATAACCGATGCAGACGGAAAAGTTGTATATCAGGCAAACACCAAGGTTTTTACATTGCATGATACAACGAATATAACAGACGGCAGAGGTAATCATGTTGCGGAAATAAGAAAGAAGATCTTTTCATTTCATCAAAGGCACTTTGTAAAGATGGCAAGCGGAGAAGAGTTTGAACTTTCAAATGAGTTTTTTCACATTATCAAAGATATAACCAATATTGAAGGGCTGGGATGGCAGCTCAGAGGAAATATCCTGGCACTGAATTTCCGGCTCTTCGATAATATGGGAAATATAATAGCCAATATAGGGCAGAAATTTATATCTATGCATGATAAATACAGTGTGGATATTTATAGGCCGGAGTATGAGGCAAAGGTCATTGCAATCCTGGTTACTCTTCAGCATATGATCAGGGACAGAGAAAATGCAAATGCCGCATCATCGAACAGTTCATCATCAGGAGGGAATTAAAAGCAATATGAGAAAACGTTATCTAAAGATTACAGCCGCATTTATAGCAGCGCTCATTCTATGTGTCGGCTGCGGCAAGAAAGCGGAGGAAGCTGCTGGTTCTACAGAAGCGGAAATAACCGATGAGACAGAGGAAATGGTTGGAATGGTTAATCCATGGAGTGATTTCAAAACACAGGAAGAGGCTGAAAAAGCTGCAGGCTTCAGCTTTGGCCTGCCCGCTGCCATAGAAGGCAGTACGCCGGACGTATACAGAACCATGAATGATGAAATAATCGAAGTCATTTACCTGGATAAAAACGGTGAAGAAGCATACCGTATCAGAAAAGGAAAAGGCTCCGATGATATAAGCGGAGATTATGGTGAATATTCAAAGAAATTCGATTATAAGACAGATTCGGGAAATGGGGAGGTTACAGCCAAAATCAGCGGAAATGATGACGGTATAATGCTGATTACCTTCAGCAGCGGAGATTATTCATACTCCTTTACGGCAGGTAGCTGTGTTCTTAAAAAGGAGGCAGCTGAAAACCTTGTGGATGAAATATTGAAAGTAAATTAATGAATCCGTATTTGAAAGAAAAACATGTCTGAATTATTTGAAGGTATATATTTAAGAACACCATTCAGAGATTATCAGCAGCGAATACTGAGCAGTATCGATCTCTTGATGAGTGATAACAAATTACATATTTCCGCCGCTCCCGGAGCGGGGAAAACTATACTTGGTCTTGAAGTAATAAGGCGTCTGGGAAAAAAGGCACTCATATTTGTACCCACCATTAACCTCAGGAATCAGTGGAAGGAACGTTTCCTTGGCAGTTTTATCGGCCGGGAGGAAAGTGAAGCCGCATTGAGATATACGTGGGAAAATGAATTCTCCGTTGATATTATGTCACCGGGGGTGGTTACGTGTGCTACTTACCAGGCGCTTTTTACTGTGTACAGTAAGGACGACGGCTCCTTCGCTGAGCTTATAAATAAATATAAGGAAATGGGTATAGAGACCATTTGCCTGGATGAAGCCCACCATCTTAAGAGGGAATGGTGGAAAGCTCTTACAGACCTGGTAAATGCCATGGATATCAGGCTGATAGCGCTTACGGCCACTCCGCCCATGGATACATCGGATATTGAGTGGAAACGTTATATAGAACTTTGCGGTGATATAGATGCTGAGATATCTATACCCGAGATGGTGGCAAGAAAGTGCCTTTGTCCGCATCAGGATTACATATATATATGCAGTCCTACACAAATGGAGGATAAAAAGGTTTCTCTAGAGGTAGAGAGAAACAGGCAGTGTGAGACAGAGATACTGAGAGACCGGAAGCTGTATTATGAGATAAAGCATCTTCCATGT
Source organism: uncultured Clostridia bacterium (assembly GCA_946610715.1). Taxonomy (GTDB): domain Bacteria; phylum Bacillota; class Clostridia; order Lachnospirales; family Lachnospiraceae; genus Eubacterium_Q. Next base: position 4,680 of record CAMOCO010000018.1, read on the forward strand.
CTCATAAATCCTTCGGAGCATATGGATTCCCTTCTTAAGTTTCCTGATTATCTGAGCCATCTACTCAGTTACGCTGCATTTATCAGAGATAAATGGCAGGTGGAGCTGGAGGAGGACAGATTTGAGGCGGAAAAAGCCTTTAACGCCTGGGATAATCGTATTGTCCAAAGACTTAATGAGATAAGTAAAGAAAAAACAGACATAGAATCCTTCTTTCTCCCGCTGATGAAGGATATTCTGCAAAATGTACCTGAGCATTTTTCGGAAGAGCTGAGACAAAAGCTCACGGAAATTCTGACGGGAAATCACCTGATGATACGGGGCAGGATGACGGACAGCCTTATTTCCGAAGAGGTTAATAAGACCCTCAGAAATTCGGCTTCCAAGCTGAATGCGATTGATGAGATAATAAAAAAGGAATCATCGACCATGGGAGACAGTCTCAGGTGCCTTATACTCATGGACTATATAAGAAAAGAGGATATGTCCAAGGTTGAAAAGGATGAATCCCTGACAGATATCGGAGTGTCAACGGTTTTTGAGAGACTGAGACGTCAGGAACACATGGGCAATCTGGAAAAATATCTGGAAATTGTGACAGAGGACAACCCTAAGGAAAAGAGAGTTTACAGGCAGAGACTGGGGGTTCTTACAGGCGGTATGGTAATACTGCCGGAACACCTGATGCAGCAGCTGGCAGCAGAGCTGGAAATAAGTACTGTTCCTAAGCCACTGGGTATTACAGGTTATTCCGTATATGACGGAGGCCGGGCCGAGGATGACAGGATAAATGGAATTGTCTCGGAATATTTCCGGGAAGGAAGGATAGAGATATTAATCGGTACTGCGGCACTGCTGGGTGAAGGCTGGGATCAGCCGGCAGTCAATACACTTATTATCGGCAGCACATCTTCGATGTACGTAAAGACAAATCAGATGCGTGGTCGCGCACTCAGGGTAGATAAAGATCAACCGGAAAAAGTCTCTCATATATGGCATCTCATGACCTCTTCGGACTCGGTAAAGAATTCTTCCGAGGAGATTTCCATGAGACAGAGATTTGATGCTACTATAGGACTTAGCCAGGACGGAACCCGTATCGAAAGCGGAATAGGAAGAATGCTTTCACCGGGACACGTAATGTCAGACCGTAATTCATGGAATGAGTGGATGCTGAAACAGTCTGAGAACAGAGATACGGTAAGGATGCAGTGGCTCACTGCCGCGGAAAACTACGGAAGGCAGACAGTAAGGGATGTTGTAGATATTTCAGCCGGCAGATATAAAGTTTCAATCTCTGACAGGATTAACAGAAATGCACTCAGCCACGGGCAGTTAAAGAAGATAGCGGAAGCTGTAAAAAATGCCCTGCTCAGGACAGGTCAGATAAGAGGAGGCAGCATACACACCGGAATGTCAGGAGGTTCAGCGTATTACTTTCTTGAGTCAGTCTCCGAAAGAGACAGCATGCTTTATGCAAAAAGTCTGAGGCAGTCGGTTATGCCGCTTGATTCGCCGAAGTATATCGTGGAATTCGGTATCTTTGTAAAGAAATATATAGCGGTTCCGGATGCACTTGCTCTACGGAAGGAAAATGCCCAGGTCTTCAGCAGCCTTCTGGGAGGGAAACTCATATATGTTTATACGAATGAAGGAAAAAAGATATTACTTAACCAGAAGCTGAGACAAAGGAGTGCGGATAGGGACAGCATAAAGATGGTTAAAAAACTGATCTGATATAAATATTTGAAAGATATATGGTGATTCATTTATAATGGTTATCATAAAAGTATCGGAAGGAGAATTATAATGCACAGTTTCAGACTGCCATATCATCTGATTGTGGATGAAGGTATATTTTTTAGGATAAACGAAGTTATGGAGGATGTTATTCCCAACATTTCAGAGCTTAAAATGATTCTGGTAACAGAAGAGAATCTGAAGGGAATATTCGGAGAAATACTGGAGGAAATCGCCTCGGATTTTCCAAATTCCGAATTATATCTTATTAAGAAAGCGGATTATGACAGTGCGGTTGCATTGGCCAAGTATATTACCATGAATGATATAAATCTGGTTATCGGCTTCGGAGGTGGGACGGTTCTTGATCTTGCCAAGTTTGCAGCATTTGTAAGTAAGACTACACTTGTATCACTTCCCACAACACTGAGCAATGACAGTTTGGCTTCACCTGTTGCCGTACTTGGAACCGAGGGGCTTGCACGAAAGACCTTCAAATGTACCATACCGGATGCGATTCTGGTTGATGCGGATGTCATTATGTCCGCTCCCGAGAGACAGCTGCTGTCCGGAATCGGTGATACTATCAGTAAATATACGGCACTTAATGACTGGAAGATAGCATATATGGCCGGTGCTGAATATGTGGATGATTTTGCATATATGATATCCAAGATGGCATTTAACTCAATATGCTACAATGATATGAAAGAACTTAAATCAAAGGATTTTATAAAGAGACTTACACAGGCACTGGTAATGGGAGGACTCGCAATGGAGATAGCAGGGTCATCCAGACCTTCCTCCGGCTCAGAGCACCTTTTCTGCCATGCATTGGAAGAGAATTTTTCGGAATATGTTAATGTTCCTCACGGTATCGCAGTTGCCATGGGAAGCTACGGCGCATGCATTTTCCAGCAGAGAAATATCGGTAAGATAACCAAAATACTGCATGATTACAATATACCTGTTAAGCCTTCGGAGTGGAAAATTACCAAAGAAATCTTCACAAAAGCATGGCAGCAGGCATCTGCTACCCGGGCTGACAGATATACTATACTTAATGAGATTGATCTCAGTGACGAAATGCTGGGAAATCTCTATGATGAGATGGAGAAAGAATTTTAATATTTATTAATCGGAAACTTCAGTATCCGATAGAGGAGGCGTTATGAATATGAACAGAATGTATCAGGTGTCAACTCTTCAGGCACTTGCAATGGGGTATACACGTTCTGTGGTGACAGTAGGAGAGCTTAGAAGCCATGGAACTACAGGACTCGGAACTTTCAACGGGGTCGATGGTGAAATGATCATGATAGACGGTAGATGCTACCGGGCAAAAGAAGACGGTTCTGTCTTTGAGGCAGATGATGAGATGGGAGTTCCCTTTGCATCGGTAAGTAATTTCAAAGGTGAACGCAGCTTTGTAACCGAAGAGGATCTGGATATAGGCAAGCTGAAGGATGTATTGAATAACAAGATAGAAGAAAAGTTTGGACTGAACAGTATGCATATTGTAACCCTGGAGGGAGAATTCGAAGTAGTTCATGCACGCTCGGAGTCGCCGACATATTCGATACATGTATCATTAAAGGAAATACTTTCCAAGACGCAGAAGTCATTTGAATTTGATAATATAAAGGGTACCATGGTGTGTGTATATTATCCGGATTATATGGATGGTATAAATGCCAGCGGATGGCATCTGCATTTTATATCTGATGACAGAACTAGAGGAGGACATGTATTTGAACTTAAGATGAAAGCAGGAGCTTCAGGGAAGGTGGATAAGATAAATAATATTGAGCTCCAGCTGCCGCTTGAGCCGGTATTTGATACCTATTCACTTAAACAGGCTTCGGAAAAGGAAATAAAGCAGGTAGAACAGGGTAAAGAATAATATATAATAAAAAAGGAAGCGCCGGATTTTTCCGGCGCTTCTTTAAATCTTAGTAATTCTGATTGTTTGGATCGTAGTAACCTGCATTCGGATCACTGTAACCGGCGTTTGCATTCGGATCACTGTAACCTGCGTTTGGATCGCTGTAACCGGCGTTTGCATTCGGATCGCTGAATGAGCTGAAGCTGATTTTCTGTTCGGGTGCAGCTTCTTCCGGGTTATATGGTACGGAAGTATCTACCGGATTATATGGTACAGAGGTATCAACCGGTGTATAACCTGAATTTGAGTATGACATATCAGGTGTATCGCTCATTGAAGCGGCTTTCTTTATTGTAAATATTCCGAGCAATGCGAATATAAGACCAAGGATTCCGAGTACTGCAACAGCTGCCCAAAGTGAGCTCTTTGAATCTGTACAATCCAGCTCATATTCTCTGACATTAAACTGTGATGTGAGATCTGAATATGAAATTCCCATATATTCACAGAATTCATCAAAGAAATCCTGATAAAAGCCTTTTATCTCGCTGTTTCCGATAGATTCCTTAAGCTTTCCAGTTGCCTTAAATGTTGAATTTGAATACCAGTCGTCATTTGTCCATGTTTCGTCTGAAATTTTGTTGAGAAGCTCAACATCATCTTTATCCTTAACCTTTAATGACATAAATGAATCATCATCAAGCCAGATTACAAAATACTGATCGGTTCCGGTGGGGATACCGTTTGTGGTATGCTTTGTTTCAGCATAATTACCGAGAACGGATCTTACATCAAGGTTTACATACTCACCGGTAGGGAATGGTTTTCCTCCAGTGATATAATCCTGAAGATTTTCACATTCACCTTTAATCATGTAACCTGCATTTAATCCTAAAATAATACCTGCTACAATTATAGCCAGTATTCCGATTACCAGAAATGTAATACCGGAAGCCTTTACACTTCCTTTTGTCTGAACGCGTGTTGCAGCCATAAAAAACCTCCTAAAAAAACATATATACGTATAAACCTGTCATTTAAAATATCATATTAAAATGTTGAATGCAAGTTGTTAAAAAATATAGTACAATAATCATCATGAAAAAGTTAAGGGGTTCTACACTATGGTTTTAAAAAAAGCATATGCAAAAGTAAATCTTGGTCTGGATATAACCGGCAGGAGAGACGATGGGTACCATATGGTCAGAATGATAATGCAGTCTCTTAATATATATGATGAACTGACCTTTGAAATGAGTGATGATCCGGAAATAAACATTTCCCCGGCAGGAGAGAATGATAATAATCTTTCACTGGGAAAAGATAATCTGATATATAAAGCGGCTGAGAGGATTTCACAGATTGCAGGTTATAAAGGCGGAATTAATATTACTCTGAAAAAAAATATCCCAATTGCCGCCGGCATGGCAGGCGGAAGCAGTGACTGTGCCGCAACGCTGAAGGGGGTAAATGAACTGCTTGGTGCCGGGCTCACAGAAGAGCAGCTTAGGGATATAGGCGTTAAGCTGGGTGCGGATGTACCTTATTGTATAATGGGCGGGACGGCACTTTCGGAAGGTATAGGCGAGATACTTACGCCGCTGCCGCCACTTCCGACGTGTATTTTTGTTGTAGCGAAGCCTGCTGTCTCCGTGTCAACGGCGGAGGCTTACGGAGGCTATGACAGATTGGCGGAAGAAAGACCGGATCTGGTTCATCCGGACATAGACGGACAGGTTGAGGCTCTGAAAAACGGGGATTTAAAGGGGCTGACGGACAGATTTCTTAATGTACTGGAATATGTAACTGCCGAAAAATACAGTGAGATAAGAGAACTTGAAGAGATGATGAAGAATGCCGGTGCGCTGAATGCTATGATGAGCGGAAGCGGTCCTACTGTATTCGGAATATTTGATTCGGAGGAGAAGGCACTTAAGGCTGTATCCATGATAGATTCTTCAGGCCTAGCAAAACAGCTTTTCAGAACCGAGTGCGTTAATATATCCGGTTAGCCGGCAAAATAGTACAGGTCAGGAGAGGCGATATATACAGAGTATAGGTTGGAAGATCCGGCAGAATTAATGGTGAAGGTGAAAATGTGAGTGACGAGAATTTGAAACGTGCCCTGGAGGATATTCAGAAAGAAAGACAGGACAGGATAAATAAAAGGAAAAAACAGGTTCGTAAGAAGATAGCTCTGATTGTGTCCGTGCTGGTGCTCTTTTTAATTATGGCGGGAGCAGCTGCATTTATTCTTTTCAGAGAACCGGAAGATATTTCGATAGAAGAAAAATCTGCCGAATCTGTGAGAAATACAGAAAGTACAGCAGATGTCCGGGGAGAAGTGCCTGCGACGGTAACGGATGCGGGTATTTCTTCGGCAGTAGACAGTAAGGTCGAAAAAAACAGTACAGATACGGATGCTTCTGTTACAGATCCGGCCCCCGTAGAAAAGGATTTTACGATAGAGCTGTCCTTTGTGGGAGACTGCTGTATGGCCTCTGATAAAGAAAACAGAAGTGAGGGAACCATGCTGTGGTATCAGGAGCATTATCCCAATACTTATTTTTTTGAAAAGGTAAGCAGCTATTTTGCGGATGACGATCTTACGGTTGCAAATTGCGAGAACACATTTTCGGATAATCCCGGAGTCATGAGAGATAAGGGCGAAGAGGGTGGTTTCTGGTTCAAGTCCCCTGCCGTAAATGCGGGAATATTTAAGGCCGGCGGAGTGGATGCCGTATCAATCTGCAATAATCATACAATGGACTACGGTGAGGGAGTATTTGAGGATACAAAGGCAGCGCTGGATGAAGCTGGTGTACAGTGGGGCTGCCGGGACGATATCATTTATTTTGAAAAAGAAGGTTTCAGGATAGCGGTCATTTGCTCTGCTTTCTATAATTATCAGGAGGTTTATGAAACCGAAAACTATTTCAGGGAAGCTGAGAAGAATTCCGATTTCCAGATAGTTTACTTTCATGGAGGTATAGAACATCAGCTGTTTGTTGATGACTGGAAGAGGTTGGCCTGCAGATACCTGGCAGACTGCGGAGTTGATCTGATACTTGGTTCTCATCCGCATTGTCTTCAGCCGGTGGAAAATTATAACGGAGTGGATATCATTTATTCACTGGGCAATTTCTGTTTTGGAGGAAATAATTATCCGCAGCCCAACAGGACTATCATTTATAAGTATTATCTGGATATTCATAAAGTTGGCGATGAAGTATCGCTTACTGCAAAGAGGGATGAGATAATTCCATGCTATGTTTATACGGGTGATCACAATAACTGGCAGCCTGCACCTATTGAGGATAAGCAGCAGGCGGAAACTGTAATAAACTTTTTAAATGGTGAGGCGGAGTCACCTCAGTAAGGAGGCAATATGTCGAAGGGGATATTTATAACAATGGAAGGACCGGACGGTTCCGGAAAATCAACTCAGATAGACCTTCTCAGAGAATATCTGGAAAAGGAGGGCTATGATGTTCTGATAACACGTGAGCCGGGTGGTACAAGAATCAGTGAAGCCATAAGAGAAGTCATCCTCAATAAAGAATATACGGAAATGTCACCTGTAACGGAAATGCTCCTATATGCCTCGGCCAGAGCACAGCTGATAAATGAGGTGGTGGGTCCCGCATTGGAAAGCGGTAAGGCTGTAATAAGCGACAGATTTGTGGATTCTTCACTGGTATATCAGGGAATTGCAAGAGGACTGGGAGTGGAAAATGTTTATAACATCAATCTTCAGGCTATAGGAAAATATATGCCGGATGTTACATTTCTACTGGACCTTCCGGCGGATATAGGTATAGCCAGAAAGAAGGATCAGAAGGAGCTGGACAGAATGGAATCGGAATCGCTTCAGTTCCACAGAGATGTTGCGGAGGGGTACAGAAGCCTGGCTGAAAGATTTCCGGACAGGATAGAAAAGATAGATGCGACTTTACCTATAGATAGAATTTGTGATATTATAAAAGTCAGGATTAATGAACTTCTTGCAAAATAGCGAGGTATGAGTATGGATTTCAGACATGTTGTGGGACATGAAGATATAATAAGCAGATTCAGAAGCAGTATTGAATCGGGTAAGGTGAGTCATGCATATATCATTTCCGGTGAAGAGGGAAGCGGCAGAAGCTCTCTCGCCTTTTGTTATGCAAAGGCTCTTCAGTGTGAACAGGGCGGAACGGATTCCTGCGATAACTGTCCTTCCTGCCATAAGATGGATTCGGGAAATCATCCCGATGTCATTTATGTGACGCATGCAAAGCCGGGTTCTATCTCCGTTGACGAGATAAGGGATCAGGTTGTTAATACAATGGATATCAAGCCGTATAGCAGCAGATATAAGATTTATATCATTAAAGACAGTGATAAAATGAATGAGTCTGCCCAGAATGCGCTTTTGAAGACCATCGAGGAACCGCCGGAATATGGAATTATCATACTGATCGCGGAAAATACCGACAAACTGCTTCCCACCATCAGATCCAGATGTATAGAGATAAATACTAAGCCGGTAAGAGAGAAGGATATAAGAGAATATCTTATAAATAATTGCGGTATCAGTCCCGACAGAGCTGATTTTTCCATTGAGTACGCTCAGGGAAATCTCGGTAAGGCTATAAATCTTGCCACAAATGTTGATTATCAGAGACTTATCAATTCAGTTATCGATCTTGAGACCAACATATATGAGATGGATATGGAAGAAATCGTTTCATATCTTAAGGAAGCTGAACATTACAAGATGAGTATTGAGGAATATCTTGATCTTATGATGATGTGGTATAGAGATATTCTTGTGCTTAAGGTTACGGGCAATCCTGACAAGATTCTTTTTAAGGATCAGTATTCTGTTATCAGCGATCAGGCCAAGTACCTGTCCTTCAATGAACTTGAGGACAAAGCAAAGGCGGTGAATAATGCCAAGATCCGTCTTAAGGCAAATGCCAAATTTGATGATATTATGCGTCTTCTTATTCTGACGCTTAAGGAGATATAAATGAAGGATGTTATAGGTATCCGTTTTAGGAAAAACGGAAAGATTTATTATTTCGATCCGAAGGATATTCATATTCCCGAGGATTCATATGTAATTGTCGAAACTGCAAGAGGAGTTGAATATGGTCATGTGGTAACAGGCAGGAAGTCGGTTGACGAGAAGGATATACCACAGGATCTTAAACCCATAATCAGAATAGCAACAGAGGAAGACCATAAACAGTATAAGGCAAATCTCGAAAAGTCGGAAAAGGCATTTAATATCTGCCTTGAAAAAATAAAAAATCATAATCTGGAAATGAAGCTGATCGCGGCCGAGTATACATTTGATAACAGCAAAGTGCTGTTCTATTTTACCGCTGACGGTCGTGTGGATTTCAGAGAACTGGTAAGAGATCTGGCATCTGTATTTAAGACAAGGATCGAGCTGAGGCAGGTGGGAGTACGCGATGAGGCTAAGCTTTCCGGGGGGATCGGAATGTGTGGCCGTGAGCTCTGCTGCCACTCATATCTGGGAGAGTTTATCCCGGTTTCCATCAAGATGGCCAAGGAGCAGAGCCTGTCCCTTAACCCGACCAAGATATCGGGAGTCTGCGGAAGACTTATGTGCTGCCTTAAATATGAAGAAGATACCTATGAATATCTCAATTCAAAGCTCCCGAATGTGGGCGATAAGGTTACTGCATTTGACGGAGTAACAGGTGAAGTTTCAAATGTAAATGTTCTCAGACAGATGGTCCGCATAGTGGTAACGGATGAAGAGGGCAATAAGGAAGCAATGGATTATAAGGCTTCGGAGCTGAAATTTAAGCCCCGCCGCCGACGCAAGAATGAAAATGATAAGCACAGTAAGAAAGAGGATTCCGAGCTTGCTGCACTTCTTGCTCTGGAGAAAGAGGATGAAAAATCAAATCTTGATTGAAAATGAAAGAATAGATGATCTGGATTGTAACGGGTTCTGTATTATACAGAACCCTTCTTACTTTTGTTTTGGAATGGATGCGGTACTGCTCAGCAATTTTGCCGTATCCCGTCCGTCGGCCAGAGTGATCGATCTGGGAACCGGTACGGGAGTGATTCCCCTTCTCATGAGAGCAAAAAATAAAGGGAAGGAATTTACGGGACTGGAAATTCAACCTGAAATAGCAGAGATGGCGTCGAGAAGTATAAAGTTAAATCATGTTGAAGATTCCTGCAGGATTGTTGAAGGTGATATAAAGAATATAAGATCCATTTTCAGCCCGGGGGAATTTGATGTAGTTACTTCAAATCCGCCGTATATAAAGTCATCTGACGGTCTGAAAAATGATAACAGCTCTGTTAATATAGCAAGGCATGAGATAATGGTGAACCTTGAAGAAGTCATCGAAGCTGCGTCCTATCTGCTTAATTCCGGCGGCAGTTTCTGTATGGTGCATAAGCCCTTCAGGATTCCGGAGATAATCGGCCTTCTGAAGAAGAATAAGCTGGAACCAAAACGTATACAATTCGTTCAGCCGAGTATCTCAAAGGAACCCAATATGGTTCTTGTGGAGTCCGTCAAGGGAGGCGGAGCATTTTGCAGGGTGCTTCCGACTCTTATAGTTTACGGCGAGAACGGCGAATATACAGAGCAGCTTCTTAAGTATTACGGAAAGTGAGAATAGTATGTCAGGAATATTATATCTGGTGGCAACACCCATAGGAAACCTTGAGGATATGACCTACAGGGCTGTGCGGATACTTGGCGAAGTGGATCAGATTGCAGCTGAGGATACCAGAAACAGCATTAAGCTGCTGAATCATTTCAGCATTAAAACTCCCATGACCAGCTACCACGAGTTTAATAAGTATGATAAGGCAGAAGTTTTGATAGACGAGCTTTTGTCGGGAAAGAATATTGCACTTATTACGGACGCCGGCACTCCGGGAATTTCCGATCCGGGAGAGGTGCTGGTAAAGCGCTGCTACGAGGCGGGGATTACGGTTGTTCCTGTGCCGGGAGCATGTGCGGCTGTCAGCGCTCTGATTGCATCGGGGCAGGATACAAGAAATTTTATATTTGAAGCATTTCTTCCCATGGATAAAAAAGAAAGAAAGCAGGCCCTTCTTCGTCTTAAGGATGAAACCAGGACCATGATCCTGTATGAGGCACCTCACAGGCTGAGAAAGACACTTCAGGAGTTGAAAGATATTCTGGGGGATGACAGGAAGATGACGGTTTGCAAGGAGCTTACCAAGAAGCATGAGACCTTTAAACAGCTAAGTATCGCGGAAACTGTGAAGCTGTTTGAAGATGAGGAGCCCCGAGGAGAATATGTACTTGTTATCGGCGGAAAATCCGAGAAAGAGGTTCTGATGGAACAATCCCGGAAATGGGAGGATATTTCCGTGGAAGACCATCTCAGAATGAAGATCGAGGATGGTATGTCCAAGAAGGAAGCTGTTAAGACTGTGGCTGAAGAAAGGGGAATCCCAAAGAGGGAAGTTTATGCCGCTTCCGTTAATTTAAACCTGAGTAAGTAATAACTAAGTAAGATTATATTGTTAAAATAAATAACGCTGTTGTATACTCCATTTTGAGAGATAAAAAACATTTCTTTTATAAAGGAGGAAATAAAAATGGCATATGTAATTGGTGATGCATGCATTTCATGTGGATCATGTGCAGGTAACTGTCCTGTTGGAGCTATCTCAGAGGGAGATGGAAAGTATGTTATAGATGCTGATACATGTATCTCATGTGGATCATGCGCTGGAAACTGCCCTGTTGGAGCTATTTCAGAAGAGTAATGATTATTAAGAAGGTGTCTGCCGACGGCAGGCACCTTTTTTTGTCTTGTGAAGCGGTCAGTTTTTTCTTCCTATCACACCCCTTTCACAGAGCTTTTGTATCCTTTAATTAAGGAGATTTTTCTGTGATATATTTTTCAGCTCCTTGTAAGATGATCCCTTGATCCGGGTATTTCGGGCACCTGTATGAATCAAAGGGTCTCGTGTGATGTTCTGCTACAATTATATATTTAATATAAGGAAACGGGCAACATGTATTCAAACGCATAAATGCATGTATTCGAACACATTTTTCCTTTTTTGGCCGGAACACATTTTTATCATAGAAACATTTTTGACCTTATTGTATGATTATGGTATATTATGACAAATGTTTCATTGGTTATATTTCTACACTCACTTAAGGCTGAGGTTTATTATATGAAGATTGAACGAATTAATGAAAATAAAATTAAATGCACTCTCACAAGAGAAGAGATGGATGAGATGAACATTAATTTTAATGAACTGGCTTATGGCACCGAAAAGGCAAAGGATCTGTTCAGAGACCTTATGGATAGGGCGAAAGAGGAGCTTGGATTTGACGCAGATGACGGACCGCTGATGATTGAAGCAGTTCCGGTTAAACCTGATTCACTTATGCTTATTATCACCAAGGTTAGTAGTCCCGAGGAGTTAAAGAATAGAATTCCTACAGGTGTGCTCCCTGTTGATGATCCGGTAAATAACAGTGATGAAATTGATAGTGGAATCGACGGAACAATAGATGAAGTTCCCGAATTCGAGGAATCGGACGGCTGGGAAGATGTTTCCGGAAAGCCTGCAGGTAAAAAAGATAAAATAAAAGAAAAGGATGCATTATATACCGCATTTGCCTTTGACAGACTGAAGGATGTAATAGAAGCAGCTCATGTTATTACAGCCTTTTATGACAGCAATAACAGCCTCTATACAAATCCCAGAGATAAGAGATATTATCTTTTGATGTACAGGAACAGAAATACTCAAAGTGATTTTAAAAAAGCAGGACTGAAGGCCGGTGAATACGGCAGAGAGATACGACTGGTTTACAACAGTCCTGACTATTTCGATGAGTATTTCCGCCTTATCATAAAGGATACAGCTCTTCAAAGATTAGCTGAGCTGAATTAATTTTGAATATAAAACGGTTTACTTCAGATTTTTGAAAACATTGATAATCGTCTGATATGACGTTCATCATTTGAAAACGGAGTGTCCACAAATGTATCTGCTATAAGGCAGGCCAGACCTGCACCTATTACTCTTGCTCCCATGCAGAGTACATTTGCATTATTATGGCTTCGGGTTGCTTCTGCGGAAAATACGTCGTGGCAGAGAGCGGCGCGTATACCGTCCACCTTATTTGCAGCCATAGACATTCCGATACCTGTACCACATACAAGAATTCCGAGATCGGCCCTGCCTGAGTTTATTTCCTCTGTCAGGGCTTTTGCATATATCGGATAATCACATGAAGCTGTGCTGTTACAGCCGATGTCATTTATCTCAAAGCCTCTTTCTTTCAGGTGTTCAATCAGTTCAAGCTTAAGTTCGTATCCGCCATGATCGGATCCTATTACCAGTTTCATTGTTGTACCTCCAAATAAATTATAAAACCTATACAGTAATTACTCTGTGACCGGCTGCTTTAAGAAGCCGGTTCATTATGCTGAATCCGAGTTCATCTCTGTCAAAACTTTCGCTGTAGATTTCTTCGGCGTTTATGGAATCGCATTCTCTTAATGCACTGTAAAGTCGTGACGCTACGGTGGTTCCTTTGCCTGAACTGCCCAGAGTTATGATGTTGCCGCATGTATAGAGATGGGCACGGTCTTCGGTTGTCAGAACCGCAGCTTTTATCCCTTGTGACGCACACCGTTGGGTTTCAGTGTTGATCCTTTCCGTTACGGCTGACGATGGAGCGGTGCCTGTGAATGTCTGACTGTCGGATGGCCGGGATGTGCCGGAATATGCGTCTTCCACTATGGTAAGCTTTCCCTTTGGAGCGTAGTGGGTATATTTCATACCCGGTGCCTTGGGTCGCAGGGCAGGATCCGGTTCGATAATGGCTTTGTCAATTAAGACCTCACCCAGTACAGTTTCAAGCTCTTTTTTTGTTATAAATCCGGGACGAAGTATTACCGGAGTATCACCGGTCATATCCACAATGGTTGATTCAATACCTATTCCTACGGGACCGCCATCCAGTATCATATCAATGCGGCCGTTCATATCTTCAATTACATGAGATGCCAGAGTCGGTGACGGACGCCCTGATGTATTTGCAGAGGGAGCGGCGATCATGATTCCGCTTTCCCTGATCAGCCTGGCCGCATCCGGATGGGAGGGCATTCTCACAGCTACAGTATCCAGTCCGCCTGTGGTAGTATCCGGAACCTCGGGCTTCTTTTTGAATATAATTGTCAGAGGACCCGGCCAAAAAGCTTCCATGAGATTTTCAGCGGCGGGCGGAACCTCCGATGCCAGACGGCGTACATCATCCACATCCGCAATGTGAATGATAAGAGGATTGTCCGAAGGCCTTCCTTTAGCTGCATATATTTTTTCGGAGGAGCTGCTGCGTAGTCCGTCTCCCCCAAGTCCATAAACTGTTTCGGTGGGAAATGCAACCAGTCCTCCTTTTCTTAAGATATCGGAGGCGAGTCTGAATGCATCAGCATCACCGGTATTTCTTATAATAGTCTCCATTTTGTCTACCTGTTATATCAGTCGCCGCTCATTTGGTTTGCCAGTATTTTCTCAAGAACCGTCTTATGAGCCAGCTGCTCGAAGTTATCCTTTAATTCGGAAATGATCGCAGTGCCGTATTTATGCTTAAGTGCAGTTTCCAGCAGAAGATCAGCAAAATCCGGATTCTTCGGAAGAACGGGACCGTGACTATAGGTTCCGAAAACATTTTTATAGTGAACTCCTTCAGTCTTATCCTCGCCGTTATTGCCATAACCCATAAGGACCTTACCCAGTGGGGATACTCCTTCGCCGAGATAGGTCTTTCCGCTGTGGTTTTCAAATCCGGCAACTGAACTGCCTCCAAGACTGCTTCCCAGCTTATAGGCGTAATTCCCTATCATTCTGACATCGCTTCCTATTGTATGGAGGTCTACCGCACCGAGAAATTCACATTTCTTTCCGTCATGGGTCTGATAGTAATGACCCATCATCTGATATCCGCCGCAGATGCAGAGGAAGGTTTTGCCATCCTCAACAGCAGCCTTTATATTGTCGCCTTTGCCGGATTTCAAATCATTTAAGAGAACTTCCTGCTCGAAATCCTGACCTCCTCCGATGAAGAAAATATCATAATCTTTAAGGGAGTCTTTATCTCCGATTTTTATTTCCGTAACTGTACAGCTGATCTTTCTCCATTCAAGTCGCTTTTTCAGGCAGAGGATATTTCCTCTGTCTCCGTACAGATTCAGCACCTCAGGATAGAGGTGGCATATTTTTAATGATTGTTCTGACATAACTCTATCCTTTCCAAAACTCTGATTTTCCCGACAATTCGCTGAGGACTCTTCTCAGTGAAAGCATAGAGGTATAATTGGGCAGTATAAATACAGGAAGATTGCTTTCCGTAAATGCCTCTATAAGGGATCGGTCATCAGGTTCAAGAGATATTTTTGATTCCGGAACATCTGCATATTTAAGCCTCAGCTGCATATCTTCCGCACGGGTACCGGCAACAAATATTTTCTTACAATATTCATCATGACATACTTTTTCAAAATCCGCATCCCATATCCAGGAAATGTCATGGCCGTCGGCTGTTTTGTCATTAAGACAGAAGACAGCGGCATAATCCTGCTTAAGAGAGGACAGATACGCAAGTGCCTGGTTACATCCTGCAGGATTTTTAACCAGGATCATCTGGATGTCCGTATTATTATAATTGAAGGTTTCCATTCTTCCGAAACTGGAACTGACCTTTGAAAGAGACTTCAAAATGTAATTGATATTGAAGCCGGCGGTCTTAAATGCACTGATTGCGGCAATCGCATTATATACATTATAGAGAGCAGGGAGACCGATTGTGATATCCTTGCTGACTTTATTATCTTTATTATCCTTATAATCCAGGGTAACAGCTGTGCCCTTTGAAGTAAGCTTCTTAACAGCGCTTACAGCAAAGTCCGGGTCCTTACGTGAATAACCGCAGTTAGGACAGAAGTAGGATCCGAGATGGGCATAGGTGTGGAATTTGTAACTGTACTCAGTTCCGCATTTGATGCAGTATTTTGCATCTGACAGGTCATCCTCTTTTGTCTCAGCCGGAACATTGATTCCGTAATATACGACCTTATTCGGAACGTCATTTGCAAGAGATGATGTAAGTGAACAATCTGCATTCAGGCAAAGGATACTTTCGGGAACAAGTGACACACCTTCGCGGATTGCGGAAAGAGTGTGCATGACTTCGCCGTAACGATCAAGCTGATCTCTGAAAAGGTTTGTTACTACAATAACCTTTGGATGGATCAGCGGAACAACCTGTTTTAATGCACCTTCGTCACATTCGATTATTGCATAACGCTTACGGGCACCTCCCAGTGCACCGGCATTGCATGTAAATTCGGCAGTTATACCGGTAAGCAGATTGGCACCGCTTCTGTTTGACAGAACGTCGATCCCCGCAGAATGAAGAGCCTGCCTCAGAAGTCCGCAGGTTGTGGTTTTGCCGTTGGTGCCGGTAACCACAATTATTTCCATGTCAGAGGATACAACTTCAAGAATCTTCTTATCAAAAAGAAGAGCTGCACGTCCGGGCAGGGTGGTACCGCCTTTTTTCATAATACGGAGAGTACTCCTGCAGGATTTACATGCAGCAACTGATAGAAAAGTTTTTATGATATTATGTCGAGACATATTATTATTCCTCGGAATTAGATTTATACCGTTTCGCTTCTTCGAAGCTCACGGCTGCGAGGCAGTCTCATTATATCCGGCTGCCTCGTGGTCTATGTTAGCACATCTATGGGGGGTTTTCAAATATTTAGTTTAAAGGACGAAGGTTACATAACCTTTATAGGGGACGAGGGTTACATAACTTTTAGGTTGACAAAACTGTTATGGGCTGTTATAATGCCGTTTGTAACAAAAATGTAACAAACAAGGCTTAAAATTTAATGATTTTGTAACAAACCACAAGATTTTGTGGTAGACAATAACTTAGGAGGTTACATAATGTGTATTAGGT
>CAMOCO010000019.1 GCA_946610715.1 uncultured Clostridia bacterium
TCTTGATTCTTATAGACTTTACTATTACGGGGATATCCGTCTTTATTGTATCAAGCTGTTTCGGAAGAATGGTGCTGAAATCATCCGTTCCTTTCTTGATGGCTTTATATGGCTGCTTTGTATACTGGCCTACCTTGATAAGACCATTTACATTCAGCTTAATGTCATCTCCCGGCTGTCCGGCAAAGAATTCCTTAAGTTCACCAAAGGTTTCATCTATATCTTTTTTGATATTTTCGTCTCTTTCGGGCATTTCATAGAGAAGCGCCTCTGCTTTCTTAAATACCTCCATCTCACAGATATTCTCAATCTCTCTGATCGGAATTCTGTAATCAGATTCATTTACAACCTTAAATAGTCCCACACTGTTTGGTTCAAAGAAGGAGTCTCTGATCAGCATTCTATTACCGTTAACATCAGAATCATCTATGAATTTATTTATTGAAAGCTTATGAAGAAAATATGCGACATCATTGAATACCACATGCTCCGGTATATATCCCTGATCATCCTTCTTGCCTGATACCAGAATGCATGCATCAAATATATTTTCTTTCATAGAAAATCTGTGGGTCGTACATTCAAAATTGTAGCTTTCACCGGTATACTGTATCTGCATAAGCTGGCTCAGTTCATCCAAAGTGGCATGACTGTTGGCAAGCAACAGAGTTTTCTTATTTTCATTTTCCGAAATTGATTTATTGGCAAAAAGTGCATCCGGTGTTATAAGGCATCCGCCCACACGGAAGTTCTTCCATTTACGTGACTTACCATATGCCTTGATATTGTAGGCGACATCTGCAACGATTCCGCTTCCCGTACCTCCTGCGGTACTGGTAACAATGATAACATCCAGCTTGCCTGTCTTTGATTTTCCGTATAATTCTTCCAGTTTCTCAAAAAGAAGGATTCTGATATCTTCATATGCATTGGCAAACATCAGTCTTCCGATCTGCCTGTTGCCGTCCGCACCTGTTGTTCCTATTGTAATTCTCGGGAAATCGGGACTCATCCATTTTGCAAGTGATTCCTGAACCGGCATACTGTTATATCCTCTTGTAAGAATATCTCCGAGATTTGGTCTGTATATACTCAGAACTTCAAGAGCGTTGAGTCCGTAGCCTTCCTTACTGTCTTTAATGGTTGCTTCCATTGCAGGAATATCCGAATCCATAAGAAGAAAATTGATATTGTCTTCCTGGGTGATATTTCCCAGCATCATTCTTTTTAAGGCAGTTACAACCTTGCCTCCGACTCCTCCGAGTCCGATAACCAGAAGGTCACCGTTGAAGCGATTCTCATTATCAATTTTACTGAATATTCTGACATTCCTTAATTTATTAAATTCCTCTTTTTGAGTATCTATAAGAATCATAAAAAATCACCTCAGTAATATGGGTCTTTTACTACAATGTATTATTTTACCACATAATTCACAAAAATTACATAGTAATATCATATTTCATCTCTAAAAGTTTCTTTTTCAATAACTCTTCGCCCTCAAAAAGTATCCCTTCCATTCCAAGACCTTCGGCAGCCTCAACATTTATGCTTCTGTCATCTACAAATGCACACTCACTGAGATTAAGTCCGAACCTTGATTCAAGAAGTCTGTAAATGGCCGGGTCCGGTTTGATAAGCTTTTCCTTTGCGGAAATGATATACCCCTCCATAAACGGCAAAAACCTGAATTTCGGCCAATGCATTTCCGAAAGTTTAAGCGGATAATTTGAAAGCGCATATGGTATAAAGCCCAGGCTTCTGACATATTTTATAAGTTCCTCAGAATAATCATACTCAGCAACTATATCCTCTATATTATCCCAGAATTTTTCGTTTTCCTCACCATACTGTGGCATCTTTTCACCGAAATAATGTCTTGCCACATCAATATCGGCATAGCCGTTATCCATCTTGGTCCAGTATTCGGTATTAACAATATTTTCGGAAAAATATTCCACTGTCTCTTCAGTGAAGCCCAGGTCTCTCATATAATCTCTGTACCGGAAATCCACAAGTACATTTCCCACATCAAATACTATATTTTTAATCATGACACCAACTCCTGTGACCGCATCTTTCGCTACATTATTTCCCTGCTGTCCAGAATTACGGTAAATGGGCCGTCATTCACAAGACTGCATTTCATATGCTCTCCGAAGACTCCGGTTCCTACTCTGTCTTCTCCCAGCTGCTGCTTACATTTATCGACTATATAATCATATAATTTTTCTGCATGTTCAGGGCTTCCGGCTTTTACAAAACTCGGTCTGTTACCTTTCTTACAGTCAGCATACAGTGTAAACTGTGAGACCAGAAGCAGGCTGCCATTTACATCATTTAACGAAAGATTCGTCTTTCCCTCGGAATCAGTAAATATTCTAAGCCCTATCAGTTTTGATACAAGCTTATCTGCAATGACTGTATTATCCGCATCTTCAACTCCGATGAGAACAAAGAATCCCAGTCCCGTACTTCCGGTAACCTTTCCCTCAACTTCAACCTTAGATTCACTTACTCTTTGAATTACAAATTTCATTTAACATAACCTCTTAAAAAACTTATCATTTAATATAAGGATCAGCAGCATGATAAAAGCTCCCGACAGCACTCCCGAGCTGTCAATCATAACATCAAAGGCCTGGCAGCTTCTTCCCGGCACAAATATCTGATGTATCTCATCTGAGACTGCGTAGAGTACTCCTGTCCCAAGAGATAAAAGCATTTCCATCATTCGCCCATTTTTCTTTTTTTCCTGTTTTTCACTTACCGGCTTTGCAAAAGCTCCCATAAGGAAAAATCCCAGAAGCATATATTCAGTAAAATGGGCTGATTTTCTTACATAATAATCGATACTTCTTGCAAATTCTATTTTCTCCGAATGGGGAAGCTCTTCAAAATCCTCCACCACAAGCTTTCCCACAGCCAGCCCCACTTGAAGACTGTCATCCGTTGACATTTCTGCATTCCTTGAAGAAAATATAAAGATAATGGTCATCATGGTTATTGAAAGCAGTATAAATATTAATCTTCTCAAACTCATATCAATTCTTCTTTAATTCGTATCAATTCTTCTTTTTTGCATAATATGGTTTTACCATGTCAAAGACTGCATTCATCTGATTCTGATTCTGCAGACCCTTCACCAGATTGGTGTTACGTATAACATAATCCGTCATCTTGTCCATATATTCCTTCTCTGATATGGACCCGTCAGCCACACCGGTAAGTCCCTTCTCCCAGCTTGCGGTAAGATCAGCACGAAGAAGTCCGTTTATGGAGCGGAGCACAACATCATATATTATCTCGCCCAGAAATGTAGGTGTAAGAATCTGGGTCTTTTTATTCAGGGAAATGTATTTATTATTTACCAGCTTGGTAATAATAGAATCCCGGGTGGCAGAGGTTCCGATCCCACTGCCCTTTATCTGCTCTCTCAGCTCCTCATCCTCAATCAGCTGTCCGGCATTTTCCATTGCAAGAATAAGCGCACCGGATGAATATCTTTTAGGAGATGAGGTCTTTCCTTCTTTAATATTAAAGCCACCGCATGATAGCTCCATACCCTTTTTCAGACCGGATATAAATTCAATCACATCCATGCTGAATCCGATTTCACTGTCAGATGAATCATCCTTTACATTTTCGTCCTTTTCAGCTTCATCCTTGGAGTTTTCTTTCTTCTTCCCGAAATTCTTATCTGCAATCACCAGATATCCCGGCTTTACAAGCTGCTTTGTGGAGGTCGTGAATTCCTCACCTTTTCTGTCCAGCAGGATGCTTAGCTTCTGATATTCGGCAGCCGGATAAAATATTGAAAGGAATCTCCTTACGATGAGCTCATATATACTGTTCTTTAGTGAATCCAGACTGCCTAATGCTCCCAGACCCTGACCGGTAGGGATGATGGCATAGTGGTCGGTAATAAGCTTATCATTGACATACTTGGACTTTGCTATTCCCTTATAGCCGCCCTGATTTATAACATTTGCGGCATAAGCCGAGAGATTATCCCTGTTATATCCTGTAAGTCCCTGCAGATTCTTATTTATCTCTTTTGCAACTGCCGTAGATAGTACTCTCGCATCGGTCCTGGGATAGGTGACA
Source organism: uncultured Clostridia bacterium (assembly GCA_946610715.1). GTDB lineage: Bacteria > Bacillota > Clostridia > Lachnospirales > Lachnospiraceae > Eubacterium_Q. The sequence goes on from CAMOCO010000019.1 coordinate 4,108, forward strand.
AGCTTTTTTTCATAGAGCTCCTGTACTGCAGCAAGTGTGTCGGACGGACTGATCTTGAAAAATCTTGAACAGTCGTTCTGAAGCTCTGCAAGATTATACAGCATCGGCGGTGCCTTCTTTTCTGTCTTTTTCGTAACACTTTTCACCTTAAGCTTTACCGGTTCCGGATCTGACAGATACTTTATCAGTTCTTCGGCATCCTCGCGTTTGTTAAATCCGTTTTCTTTATAAAGCAGCGGACTGTTCTCATATTTGCTGCCTTTTACCGCATGCCATTCCGCCTCAAATATCTTCTCTTTTGTATCTTCCTTACATATATCCGCAAGCACTCTGTAAAACGGGGTCGGAACAAAATCTCTTATCTCCCTCTCACGCCTTACTATCATTCCGAGAACACAGGTCATGACACGTCCTACAGCAATAACACATTTATCTACTCCCAGATAATTCTTGATTCCGTATGAATATTTAAGGGTAAGAGCTCTGGAAAAATTAATTCCCATAAGATAGTCTTCCTTGGCTCTCAGATATGCCGCATCACTCAGATTATCATATTCCTTAAGGAGCTTCGCTTCCTTTATTCCTCTTTGAATTTCTTCTTCTGTCTGGGAGTCAATCCATACACGCCGGCGTTCCTTAGACTCGGGCACTTTCGCCATCCGGTCCACCAGCCTGTATATATATTCTCCCTCTCTTCCCGAGTCAGTGCATACATATATTGTAGACACATCCTCCCTGTTAAGGAGCTTCTTAACAGTATCAAACTGTTTTGATACGGCACCTATAACTTCATACTTATATGTTTCCGGTATAAAGGGTATTGTTTTTAAATCCCACTTTTTAAGTGCTGCATCATATGCATCCGGATAACTCATAGTGATAAGGTGTCCCACACACCATGTAATGATGATGTCACCCTGTTCCAGATATCCCGAAGATCTGTTCCCTTTTACGCCCAGTGCATCGGCAAATTGCTGTGCCACAGATGGTTTTTCAGTTATAAATAATTTTTTGTCAGCCATTTTCTCTTCTGTTTCTTTGATTTGCATATAATTTTTAATATCTTTAATCCAAAAGTATAAATGAGATTTTAACATAAAGCATAGGATTTGACCACACGCTTCTTAGTCACGCTTTATTATCCGGCCTCACAGCGGCACTCCCCCCTCAGCCGATTATCAATAATATATCGTCAACCGATTATTAATAATGTATCGTCAACCAATCAATAATAATTAGTTGACAATGTTCGGTCTTTCTGCTATCTTTTCTCATTGGTACGGTTTACCGTATTACGATTTAATAAATGAAATATACACCGAGGTACTGCATATGAATTCTGTATTTATCATTTCCATAGCTATCTGTTTAATTCTTTTCATTTTTATCAGTGTGAAGGACTATAAAAATATCGGAAATCTATCTGATTATATTGCTGCAGGGAAATCCCAAAGCTTTACTGCCGTAACTCTTACTCTTCTTGCAACTACCATCGGAGCCTCAACAACCATCGGAATTTCCGATACGGTTTACAGCATAGGTTTCCCGGGAATCTGGTGGCTTGCCTTCGGTGCCGTGGGACTTATACTCCAGTCATTTATTCTATCTGAAAAGGTTAAGGCAATTGATGCGGATACTCTTCCGGATCTTGCCAAAAAAACTGTTGGCTCATCTGCCGAAATGATTCTGTCCCTTATTATCGTTATCTCCTGGATCGGCGTAATCGCGGGTCAGCTTTCTGCGATGAACAGTCTTATCAGCTTTGCTCTTGGTCGTGAAAGCAAGGTTATTTCCATAATTGTGACTGTCATCATCATTCTCTATACAGTATCCGGAGGACAGCTCTCAGTTGTAAATACCGACCGTCTGCAGTTCATTATTATAATTCTGGGAATAGTAACCTGCTTTATATATCTTTACTTTTTTCAAGGTTCCGCCAATGCTGAAATATTTAACAACATTGAGCTTTTAAATAAGGATTACACTCCGATCAACCTGCTCACCCAGCTTTTTGTAATCGGCGGTGTTTATTTTCTGGGGCCGGATATCATGTCCCGTAACTTTATCTCAAAGGATAAAAAAACAGCAAGGACTTCAGCCTTTGCCGCAGGAATCGGACTATTTATATTTTCAATACTGATCACATTTATCGGAATGTGGGCAAAATATAACATCCCTGTTGAGGAAAAGAAAATAGGCACACTATTCACAGTTATCAATATTTTACCGAAGCCGGTTGCAATTCTCCTTACCTTGGGACTGCTGTCTGCCATCCTTTCTTCAACCGATACCTGCATAATCAACGCAGCAGGTATATTTACCAAGGATGTACTGAGAAAGGACTCGATACCTCTTGCCAGAATATCCGTAGCTGTTCTCGGAATCATTTCCGGAGTATTATGTTTCAGCGGAAGCGGAAATATAATGACACTTCTTACGGGAGCATATTCTATCTATACTCCGGGTATCATCTTTCCGCTTACCATCGCAATTCTATGTTATAAAAAAAGAAATATAAATAAAAAGATATGGATCGCTGCCGTGATACTTGGCGGACTCTTCGGTATAACCGGAACTTATCTGATACAGATAAAAGCTGTCGGTGCTCTGTTACAACCCGTTTCTCCTTATCTCTCACTGATCGGAATGGGTGTATCACTGATAATATCTCTATGCTCTGTCAGAGAACAAATTCATTAATGATTTCAGCGATCATCCGGTTCTTTTTTATACCCTTGATCTTTATACCTATACCGATCACATAATTCTTTTTCTCTCCGGTTTCAAGGTCGGCAAGATACTCCGTCATCACACCCACCACTTTCTTTCCGGAGATAAATATGCTGTTGCTGGAAGAATCCAGCTCTGCTTTTTTACCTGTAACTTTTTCAATGGCAGTTCTTACTTTTTCGCCTATGGATGCTGCAGTCATATTCTTTGCACTGACATCACTGAGTATAATGCTCATATAGATTCCGCCCTCAGGCGATTTGAAGCTCCTTCCGCCATGACCGATACCCGCTGTCTGTTTTTTTGCAATGATTATCTCTTTATCTGTGAGACCGGTAATAATCCCCGTCAGAGCGGTCCTGTTAGTAGACTCAAGTTCATCATATACTGCAATCCTGTCTGACACATTCCTGTTGTCCAGATAAGTTGCTATCCCCTGAACAGATATTATGTCACATTTATTGCTCAGCTTATATCCTCTGCGGGGAACAGCTTCAATATCATACCCTGCTTCTCTTAGTTCACAAACAGCTTTCCAGACAGCACTTCTGGTTACGCCGATATCACCGGTCAGCTTACTTCCCGGCACAAAATCTCCCCTATTTTCTTCAAGTATCCTGAGTACTGTATCCTTAGCAGATTTCCCCATACTTTAATCTCCCTCTTTTGTTTGCTTTTTTCTCCCAACTCCACCTGTTTTACTTCTCTAAAGTGGAATAAGCTGTCCAAATTCTTATCCCCGGTAATCATTTCTATCCTGCTTTTTCTGCAACAACTGAGCTGTATCAAGACCGGCTGACTGAGACTGCTTTGTTTTCTTTTTCGCCGCCTTTTTAGCAGCTTTCATCTGAGCTTTTACTGCTTTTTTATCCATCTCCGGTACAGGCTGATTCGCCTGCCCCATCGCTGCCATGCTTACTTCAGCAGCCGCATCTTCTTTAGTTTCGTCACCTTTGACTCCCGCATTTACAGGTTCCGAATTTACTACTCCTGCATTTACTGCCACCGGCTTTTTAACATGTCTTCTTAATTTTGGAAGATTCAGATTAAATCTTCTGACTATGATATCAAATATCAGCAGCAGAATTGAAAGAATTATAAGTATATTGGTTATATCCCTGCGACCGTTTTTCTTTACTTTTATCTTACCAAAAACCTTATCCTTCAAGGTGAGAATACGTCCGTTCTCATTTATATATCTGATATAATCATCATTTGAAAGATACTTATATTCATCAGAAAAATGTACAGCGGATATGGCATTAAGGCTGGATACCACCTCTCCGCCTTTTTTTCTTCTGACATTAATATTATATATTCCGACCTCACCTGGTGCAGCATCGGATACATAATGTCCCGGACTTTCGGCTGTAAAGGTAAGCACCTCAGATTCGCCTGATGGTGAACTGATCACTCCCTCTATCTCTGTATCTTCATCAAAGTCCCCTGCGCTGTATTTGATGCTTATCTTATCTCCGGTTTTATTTACGTTCAGTGAATCTCCCGATAGTACAGTATCCATGCAGGTATAATCCACCATTCTTTTCCACATTTCCGCATAGTCGTTAAGTCCCGCAAATCCCGAATTCCAGGTTCCTGAGGCAGTGGTCTGCCATGCCACCGTCCTTCCCAGTCCGTACTGCCAGCAGGTGAGAAGCGGATCATCCTGATCGGTCACTATAACCTGGGTGGCATTTGTCTTAGCACTTGCGGAAATATATTGAGTTATAATCGGAGTACCGTTTTCATAAAGGCCCTTAACCAGTTCATTATTTTTCTTTAATGAAAGACTAAATTCACCCTTTTGGAAATAAGCAGTTCCTGACATATAAACTTCTTCCGCAAATATTCTCGGAACTTCCGATGCCGACGCAGAATAATAATACCTTCCTCCGCACTGCTTTGCCAGGCTTTCCAATAGTTCCGTGTCAGAATCGGAACCCACTGCTATGGTTGAAAGTGTGACGTCATTGTTGGTACAAAGCTCTACTGCCTTTGAGAAATCCCTTGTCTCACCTTCTCCGTCCGTAAGCAGAAGAATATGTTTAATTCCCGCATCCGTTTCTGAAATCTTATTAATTGCATCAAGCACTGACGGGAGTATTACGGTTCCTCCACCGGACTGAACATTCTTAAGAGCACTTTTTGCTGACTCTCCTACTTCATCAACTGTTCCTATGGTCTGAATCCATTCAAAATTATCATCAAATGTTACAATCCCCACATAGTCATCGGGCATAAGATTATCCACTGCTCCCATAGCAGCAGCAAGTGCGATCTGAAGCTTGGTCCTGCCGTCACTCTCACCTGTCATGGTATTATAATCAATAGTCATATCCATTGAACCTGACACATCTATGATCATAACCATTGCCATGGATGGTGACGCGTCAATTCCTTTTGGCATCATATCCACAGGAAGCACTTCTTCAAGTACTGTTTTTCTGTAGCCTCCGGGAGCAAAGCTCTGGTCGCCTCCCGAACATATAAGGCCTCCGCCGTAATCCTTTACATATGAACTTAAATTATTCAAAAAGCCTTCCGGAATATCTGACTTGTAACAATTATCGAGTATTATCGTTTTATACTTAAGCATCTCTTCAAGTGTATCCGGAGCATTTATAACCGAAACCTCTGTTACATCCTGATTGATGATCTTCAAAATGTCCTTAAGTCCCGAACTGTCCTGCGTCAGCCCTGAAATCAGCAGTACCTTCGGAGCTACAATTACCGATGATGCAGTACTGTAAATATTATTCTCAGATACCTCATCACCTTCGGCAGTTACAGTTATATCATTTTGCTCAATCGGATCATTCCCTGCAGTAAGGCTGAAAAGAAAAGTATTATTTCCCGGTCTGAGATGAACCTTGTTACCGGCCTTTTCCACACTGCCTTGTCTTACAGAGACATTTGCATCTGTCTCATAATTTGAATATATATTTACCACAAGGCTGTACTTGTCTCCGGGATACAGCTGTTCGGGCATCTCAGCAGATGATACATAAACATCACTCTTCTCGTTTCTTTCGAAAATAACACTGTCCAGCTCTATTCCCGTAAGACTGAGAAGTTCCCCGGTACGTCTTATATCCCCTGAAGTCTCCTCTCCGTCAGTAAGTATCACGATTCTTCCCGAATATGAATCCGGTATCATGGCTGCTGCATTCATTACCGCAGATTCAATATCGGTTCCCGAGCCTTCGGGACTTGTCCCGAAATCCACAAAGTCAGCCTGATCCGTAAGGAACTGCTCCGATATACTGTCTCTTCCGAAGGTAAGGATTGCATACTCATTGTCCGACGGAAGATCTTTGATTTTTTCCCTGATGTAATCTCTCATTTCATCTATATTTGCATAGCAGCTGTCTGAAAGATCCACCACGAATATGGTCGCTGTCTTTTTATGCCTTCCGGGAAGGCTGATACCGATGCATGCAAGAATCACCAGCAGCGTCAGCACTATTCTGGTAACTGCTGCCGCCGGTGTAAATTTTCTGTATTTATAAACATATATTATCCAATCAGCTATAAGCAAAATAATAGCAAATATAAGCAGCATCTTCCTAAGACCGCTCATGCTGACCTCCGATGCATCCGTCACTCCTTCAAGTCCATCCGAAGTAAGTGTCCCATCACTTTCGGCAGCAGGAAATCTTACTGACAAATATTCCGTTTTTCCATCTGCCTTACAGCATATCAGTCCGCTCAGGTATGCCTCTGATTTTGATGACAGTTTTTCTTCACTATCACTGTTCAGATAACTTATATCCAAAACATCGCCTGCAGTGGGGCTTATGGATATCTGCTCCCCTGCTGAGATATATGGCTTACCTACAAAACCGTTATCCGAAAGAAAGTCCACTGCATTCGCTATAAATACAGGGAATTCTGCCATAAGCGGGAATTCTGAATTTCTGATGTTAAAGCCGATTACGATTTCTCTCTTATTATCATGGATTCCGTAATATCCCACAGTTTTCCCGTCAACAGACATAAACTCAGTTGCCCACTCCGGAAGCTTATATGTGATAATACTTCCTGCACCGAAGGAAAATTCTCTAAGTCCTTCCGTAAGCTCGGATTCTGTCATCTTAACATATCCGCCATCGATTACCGCCTGCTCTTCCTGCTCATCATCAGACGGCTTATTTATTATCATACAGCTCATATCAGAATTATTATCACTTCTCTTTGCTCCGCTGTCATATATAATTATCCCGTTTTCCTCATTTTTAATTTCACTGTCATCTTCCGCTTTAATAATTTCCTGTCCGGTAGCCGCTCTATATGCTGTTTCTATATATCTGTTACCTTTTCCGATAAAATATCCTGTAACACTGGTTCTGGAGTCAAGTACCGCATAAGAAGTATTATCCTCCGCAAGACTATCATATTTCATTCCGCTGACTTCGGCTCTTACATATCCTCCCTCAACTTTTACACCTTTCAGGATTGCGGTTTTATTCTGTCCCGGCATAAGATTAATTGATTTTACGGAAATAAGATTATCTTTCGCGTCATAAAAAGAAACATCCGCGGCTGTGCCTTCTGTCCCTTTAAGGCTCAGATCTGCTGCGATATCGTACAGACCGCCTTCACCTATCGCTGCAGTCACTGAAACAACAGCTACATTTTCGACCGCTTCACCGAGTACCCTCACACGTGCACCTGTTCCCTCGGCCAGCTTCAATGCTTCATCAGCCCCATTACCATCGGTATAGATAATAATATTATCAACTTCCATGGATTCGATGGCTCCGCGATGCGCCAGAATACTCCCCTCAGTATCGGTACAGCTTATTGCTTCAATGGCACGTCTGTTCCTAAATTTATCCGTTGAATTTGCCACAACAATTGATGCCTTACTGCTGCACGTCATAACAGTAATCGGTCCATCCGAAGAAGCCGCATAATCCGAAATTTCGGAAATAGCGGCATCAAACCTTGTTTTGCCCTTATCTTCTCCATTTGAAAGAGCATGCTTCATGCTTCCGGAGGTATCAAGAATAATTAGTGTACTCTTCTTATTATGTCCAAAGCCAGTTCTGATAAACGGTGACATCAGACTTAAAATAAGCAGAATCGCTATTATTATCTCCAAAACCATAAGGATATTCTTCAGCAGCTTTTTAACAAAGCTCATTTTACCTGTACTGATGGCGGCATTTCTCCACAGCATAAGTGAAGGAACCGTCATCTTTTTTCCCTTCGGTCGCAGCATATATATAATTATGATCAGGGGTACCGCCAGCATAAAGAGCAGCGGCCACAACGAACTAAATGTCATACAGCCCTCTTAAATCCTCCATAATTATTCTTCCCAGAGTTCTGTCTGTCCGACAGAGATAATATCTTGCCATAGCCTTATCAGCCATCTTCGAAAGCGTACCACGAAACTCATTAAGAGCAGTCATATATTTTTCAACAGTATCCCGGTCAAAGGTTGCGGTGATCATATCATCCGGAACTTCAATGTCATGAAGACGAAATGCCCCTACCTGCTCTATCTCCAGCTCCTCACCGGAAAGCACATGAAGAAGCACTGTATCCTGACGAAGATATCTCATAAATTTCAGGATGTCCTCTCCTTCCTTCAGAAAATCCTCATCATAAAAATCAGAAATGATAAATGTAAGACCGAACTTTCCATATGCGGCCTTTCTGACCGCATCAGACAGATTGATTCTTCCTTCCGGATTAATTCCTCTGAGAAAAGCTTCAAGTCTCATCATTCCCAATCTGCCCTTAGGGAGCTTTATGCTTCTGAGAGGATCTGCCAGATCTGTAACAGTCAAGCTGTCTTTCTGCCTTCCGCTTATATAGCATATTGCTTCGGCAAGTCCGGACATCAGTTCATCCTTCGGTTTTTCGCCAAATATCATGGATGAACTTGTATCAAGAAATATATTGATAACGCCTTCCCGTTCTTCCATATATTCTTTGATATAGAGCTTGTCCAGACGGGCAAATGCATTCCAGTCAACATATCTCATATCGTCTCCCGGGATATATTCCCTGAAACCGGAAAACTCAGTAGATCTGCCCTTGACTGTCGATCTTCTTCCTCCCTCATATTGGGAAACTGCCCTGTTTTTAATTGTAAAGCGGAGCCTGTCAAGCCCTGACAGCCCCTCCACATTTACAGTTCTCATTATCCCATTATTCCCCTTATAATCTCATCCTCCGAAACTCCATCCGCAACTGCATCAAAGCTGGCAATTATTCTATGCCGGAGAACCGGATATGCAACTGCATCCACATCCTCAAAGGATACATTCAGCCTGCCCAGCATAAATGCCCTGGCTCTGGAACACCTGATCATATTCTGTGCCGCACGCGGACTCACACCCTCACGGATATATTTGTTAGTATTATGAGTAGCCATAACAATATCAAGAATTCTGTCCATTACCGCATCTGCAATGGGCATCTGAGATACAAGGCTCTGTAATTCCAAAAGTTTTGGAATATCCAGAACTTTTTCAGCTTTTTTTGCTCCCTCAATTTCAGTAAGGCCGACTATTCCCCTCAGCTCATCTCTTGAAGGAAACTCCACCAGAATCTTCATACTGAAACGATCCAGCTGAGCCTCCGGCAGGGGATATGTTCCTTCCTGCTCTATGGGGTTCTGGGTTGCAAGTACAAAGAAAGGCTGCGGAAGCATATATGATGTATCTCCCACAGTAACTGTATGTTCCTGCATTGCCTCCAGAAGCGCAGACTGGGTTTTGGGCGTAGCTCTGTTTATCTCATCCGCAAGAATTATATTTGCAAATACGGGGCCCGGCTCAAACTTAAAATTATTGCCCTCTTCATCCCTTACCATAATATTTGTACCTGTGATATCGGCAGGCATAAGGTCAGGTGTAAACTGAATCCTTTTAAATGACATATCCATTACATTACTTATAGTCTGAACCAGTCTGGTCTTGCCCAGCCCCGGCATACCTTCCAGGAGGATATTTCCGCCTGTCAACAGTGCCATCAGCACACTGTCAACTACATTTTGCTGTCCGATAATCTCTTTTCCTATTTCCTGTCTTACTCTTTGGATAAGAGCCTGACCCTGTTCATATTCATTCATTCCGCAAGACCTCCAAAATAATCCTTTATTACATCTGTCATTGAATCAGGATATTTACCCTGTTCTATTCCCTGATATGCACTGTCCTGATAATCACCAAGCACAGATTCATAAGGAACCTTTTCGCCTTCCCAGGTCAGCCCGTTTTGTTCCTTAGTATATTCGGAATTACCGGAGCCTGTATCTTTTCCGGTAAGATTTTTATCAACACTTATATAGTCGTCGCTATAGCTTTCTCCGCTTTTTATTCCATCGCCGGTTCCTTGACCTTGACCCTGGCCTCCGCCTTGTCCCTGGCCTTCACCTTGACCTTGACCTTCACCTTGACCCTGACCTTGACCTTCGCCTTGTCCCTGACCTTCGCCCTGACCTTCGCCTTGTCCCTGACCTTCGCCCTGGCCTTCACCTTCGCCCTGGCCTTCGCCCTGACCTTGACCTTCGCCTTCGCCCTGACCTTCGCCCTGTCCCTGGCCTTCACCTTCGCCCTGACCTTGACCTTCGCCTTCGCCCTGGCCTTCGCCCTGACCTTGACCTTCGCCTTCGCCCTGGCCTTCGCCTTCGTCTTCGCCTTTGCCTTCGTCTTCGCCTTTGCCTTCGCCTTCACCCTGGCCTTTGCCTTCGCCCTGGCCTATGCTCGGGTCATTTCCTGCTTTTTGCTTTTCTTGTTCTTTATACTTTTCCATCAATTCTTTGGCATTTTTAACTGTCGGTTCAGCTTCCTTTGGGAGTCCTTCTGCCATATCTCCCAGTCCCTGCTGCATACTGTTCATCTTATAATTCAGCTTGTTTTTAGCCTTGGCAAGATCCGCCTGATTCTGAACCTTTCCGAGTTCCTGTTTGGATGCTTCAAGAGCTTCTGCCATTTGAGATAATTCTTCCAACTGTTCTGGAGTAAGATCCATATCTTCCAGTTCTTCTATGGCTTCTTCAATTTCTTCAATCTCTTTTTCTATTTCTTTAGCTTCCTTTTTAGCCTCATGAATTTCCTTTGCCTCTTTCCTTACCGGTGACGGGATAAAATGCATGGCAACTCCGCCTGCTATGAGAAGAAGCAGAAGTAATGCCAGCTTCCAGGGAATCAGCTTCTTTCGGTCTTTTTTATATCTCTCTACTAACATTAACTCATTTTGTTTTAGCGTAGATGCGGCATCCTCAATTTGAAGTTCTCTGACTTTTGAAGCCTTTCTGTCATATTTTTCTTCACGATTAATTTCTTCATATGCCGTGATCAGTTTTTCCTTCAGACCGAATCCGTCCAGATAAACTGCAGTATCCTCAGGATGTCCCCTATGCGTCATGCCATATATAATTCCCGCTGCTGCTGCCAGAACAAGCACCGAAACTCCAACCATATCGGCATAATAAAAATGCCGGAAGCGACTAAACAGCATTAAAGCAGCGAATATTCCGGCACCTATACACATAAATCTGAGGACAGAGCTGATAATCATCAGCCTGTCCTGATTTCTTCTGATTTTAAGTATGAATTTTTTTATATATCCCCTGTTATCCATAATCACTTTTACAATATTAAACTTTTACCTGTTCATATCATCTATTATTTATCTTCTCTTCATTTTATTTTTTTCATTCATCGGATCGATTCTTTTTGCCGCCTTGCAGATAAAAAACCATGCCAGTAGCAGCTGAGCAATCACTGATAAAAACAGCCATAGATTTGCTTTCAGAAAATTATCATATATATCATCTATAATATCCATTGATGTCAGTCTTTCCATATAAAATGTAACAAATGTAATTACCGGGTTGATAAGCTGACCAAGGAATCCGAATTTAGCTAAAAATTCCATGTTACCGATACTGCCACTTGATAAGCCTATAATCTCAAGTATTAGCAGCGGTAAAAACGACAGCGCTCCGATAGCAAAATATATACCGAAAGAAAGAAGTACTGACGTAATGGTTTTTTTACATCTCGATGAACAGTAAACTCCGATACTTCCCGCTAAAACAGCAAATACAAAGCTCAGCAGGAAAAACTCAATAAGCACAAGCCATGACAGGCCACCAAACATAAATGATACAGCAATAAGCGGAAGACTTGCCAGTATAAATATCATTATTCTTATCACTGCCGACATCATCTTGCCAAAAGCTATAGACTTATAGCTTATGGTTGTGGTGAGAAGTGTATCGAGTGTTCCTCTTTCTCTCTCCCCTGATACAGATGACGCTGTTATAACCGGTATTGACAGGGAGATCATGCCCAGTTGCATTATGGTAAGCACCGGGAAGAAAATAACATATGCCGAATACATTTCTGCACTTCCGCCGTAGCCTGAAATTGCTCTCATAGTCGAAAACATAAGTAAAAAAACTAATCCGAGAATTCCCAGATATGCAAACAGTTCCCAGGCAAGCTTCATGGTACGGGAATTAACCCTAAGGTCTTTTTTTATTATAGGATTTAATTTAAACCTGCCCATTCATACCACCTCCAAACTGATTCGGATTTCCAAACTGATTCGGATTTCCAAACTGATTCGGGCCGCCATATTGACCCGGACCATTAAACTGACTTGGACCGCCATACTGTCCGGGACCATTAAACTGACTTTGGCCGCCATACTGATTCTGCTTCGCATTACCTTCTGTAATATTCATGAATATTGACTCCAGCGAATGTTCATCCCTGTGGAAGCCTCTTACAATCACGCCTCTTGTCATAAGCTGTCCCACGACCATATTGGCTTTTTCATCTGTATCCACACCACTGATTATTACTTCATTTGCTTTAACAGCTTCAATCTTAATATCCGGCTGTTCCTTAAGTATTGTGGCAGCAGTCTCCGTATCACTGTTTAATTCTATAATAAGTCTTGTTGCATCATTTCCTATATTCAGAACATCCTTCATAAGACCTGCCGCAACAATCCGGCCATGATTCATTATTCCTATACTGTTGCACATTTCGGAAATATCAGCCAGAATATGTGAGCTTATGAGAATGGTTTTACCCATAGTCCTGAGATTCATCAGAAGCTCCTTCATCTCTACTCTTGCTCCCGGGTCAAGTCCTGATGAGGGTTCATCCATTACAAGTAATTCAGGATTATGAAGCAGTGCTCTTGCAACACATAATCTCTGCTTCATACCTCTTGACAAGGTATCTACAAATACATCCTTCTTATCCGCAAGATTAACAAGTTCCAGAAGTCCGTCCGCTACTGATGCGGTCTCTCTATAGCCTATTCCATAAAGCGATCCATAGAATTCCAGATATTCACTTACCTTAAGATTATCATATACACCGAAAAAGTCCGGAACGTATCCGATAATCCTTTTTATCTGATTAAAATCAGCGCCTCCTCTGAGACCATTGACCATCACTTCACCGGATGTAGCCTTAAGCAGTCCGCAGACTATTCTTATGGTAGTGGTTTTTCCCGCTCCGTTTGGTCCGACAAACCCGAAAAGGTCTCCCTTCGGTACATGGAGGTTAAGATTATTTACAGCTAAAAACGTGTTATAATATTTACACAGATTATTGATATAAAGCATTGATCTAACCCCCTTTCTTATTTCATATAAACACAGGTAAATGAACTTTCTTCACCGTTATCAATGTGAAGCATTACATTATCTGATTTTTTAACACCTATAATAACCGGATTTGACAAATTATTGGAGGTACCGGAATTATAGAAAAGCGCTTCCTGGGCTATGCTAAGGCTCGCGAGTTCTGCAGCCTTCACATAATCCCCACTGCTATAGGTTTTCTGCACTTCATTTCGTAACACTGTATAACCGCTGGAATATGAGGTTGCTGATCCTACAATCTTCTTTTGCTGAATATCAGCTGATTCACCATTCTTAACCTCTCCGATAAGAGTAGTACAATTACCGTAAACGATAAGAACATAATCAAAATCCATTCCGGTATCATTCTTTACAGTACCCGTGTGATATCCTCCGGCATCAGTTATAGTACCATTTTCATTAAAATAACCGGCTCTGTCGCAGTTTCCGTACATGACGAAATATTTTTCCTCAAAAACACTTGAAGGCTTGCAATTAATGGCTACTCCGTCACCGCTGAACATTATTCTGTCATCAGAATCAGAATAGTGCTCCAATTTATAGCCTGAATAATAGTTGTCCTTCATCAGCATATTCCACTCTTCCGAACCCGGAGAATATCCGGTAACAGCTGTCTCAACACTATCACCTCCGGCCTCAATGAGAGATATTGTCTTTATGCTTGCTTTTTTTACAGAAAATGCAAAGCTCAACAGGAATAAAACAAGTGTAAATCCCATTGAAACCGCAGGAATTACCAGCCAGCACTTTTCTCTTTTCCCGATTTTCTTAAGAATCAGATACAGTAAAGGTCCCACAATAACTATGTAAATCATCATAAGCGGAACGATTATTCCCGTAAGACCTTTACCTGAAGGCTTTTCCATATATTGCGCATTGTAATTAAGGGTACCCTGTTCAAAATTAATATCCTTATTACCCATCACAAAATTGGTATTTGAATATGAATCATATAAAAGCCTTGTGACAAAGCTTTCCTTAACAAGAGCATCGAAATTGTCAAATCCCGGATCTCTCAGGCTAAAGACCAGATTTACAACACATCCACCACCGTAATAATTCATAAATCCGCCTTCGCCTAAGTACGTAGAGAAAGGCACAGCATTTGAAACAGGTGCCAGATTTAAATCTGTTGAGATAAGGTCAACATCTGAATTACCGTAATATGTTACTGTTCCATGTCCGCCTGCCACAACTCCCGTAAATTTATTGTCAAATCCCAGTAATGTCTTCTCATTGCTGCCGGTACAGATAAATAATACTCCTCCCTTATCTACAAATTTCTCAATTTCCTTAATTGCATCATCTCCAAGTGCGGTTGTATCATAATTATCTATTATGACAGCCTTCTGATTCGGAAGCTCACTTACGATATTTGATGCACTGAGCTCGTTAAGTTTCAGAGTATATGTACCTGTTTGTAACGCTACTTCTTTTCCGCCAAGATCAAACCAGGAAAGTGCCTCCGGTGTGTCAGACAAAACTCCGATCTGATAACCGGAGTTTCCTCCGGCGAGCGGTCTCGGATAATTTTTTGAAAAAATACTCTTTCCTTTTCCATTTAAGATATCAACTTCCACATTAAAATCCGGATCTACGACACCTGCAATCGGCACCTTAAAAGATACTGTTTTTGTACTTTTTTCGGAAAGCGATACGGGTGTTACATATTTTGAATTGTCATAATATGATTTTCCCACGGAAATCATAACACTTCCCGTAAAGTTCTTTCCTGCATTATAAATCTCAAGTGAGATTTCATAGCACTTGTTGTCAGGATTTTCTGTAACGCTGATTTCTATCTGATAATCATCATTTGCAGCTTTAACAACAGAAAGCGGCATGACCATCAATAGAATCATTATGACAGCTGTCATCCATTTTACTCGTTTCATTAATAGAGTCCCCCGTATATAAATATTTTCAAACTATTTATGTATATTAAAACTACTATTTGCTTCTTTGGTATCTCTATGCTAAAATCTCCTGCAGAGCAGAACAGGTAATCGCGGCTCCGCCCGGTGCGGAGATGAGGAAAGTCCGGGCTTCATAGGGCAGGATGCCGGATAACGTCCGGTGGAGGTG